>JBEVJO010000053.1:0-8239 GCA_040510175.1 Caulobacterales bacterium | reverse complement strand
AATCTGCAGAAGGAAGGCTTTGAAGCCGTCATCGCCGGCGACGGCGAAGAAGCTTTGGTTCAGATCGACGAGCGCCTGCCCGATCTGGTGATCCTCGACTGGATGTTGCCCAAGGTCGCGGGCGTGGAAGTCTGCCGCCGCCTGCGCGCCAACCCTGTCACCCGCAATATTCCCATCATGATGCTAACCGCGCGCGGCGAAGAAGCCGATCGCATTCGGGGCCTCGACACCGGCGCCGACGACTACATCACCAAACCCTTCTCGATGACCGAGTTGCTGGCCCGCGTGCGTGCAGTGCTACGCCGCATCCGTCCCGGTCTAGCCGAGGATCAAGTGAAGGTCGGCGATCTCTCGATCGATCGCGGCGCGCATCGCGTTTACCGCGGCGATCGTGAAATTCATCTGGGACCAACGGAATTTCGGATCCTGGATTATCTGATGCAGCATCCCGGCCGCGTCTTTTCCCGCGAACAATTGCTGGACGCCGTCTGGGGCTCTGCCGTGTTCGTGGAAGCCCGCACCGTCGATGTGCATATCGGCCGATTGCGAAAAGCGCTGATCCTGGACGACGAAGCCGATCCGATCCGTACGGTGCGCGCGGCCGGCTATTCCTTCGATCCCAAAGCCTAGGCTTAGTGCTCTGTCCGAAACGGCATGATCGCCCGCAAAGCGGCGGCGTTCACCATGTGCTCGGCGCGCCGCGGGGGAACGTGCAGCAACAACCGCACATAGTCCTCAACCATGCTCGCTTGCTGTTCGAATCCGTAATCCAAAAAACGGCGGGTATCGCGCAGGGTGTAAACATAGCGCCAGTTAAACGATAAAATGTAATCCAGCGCAGACAAATACCGTTTTTGATATTGCCAAACGTGCGTCAGCTCATGCGCCAGAACGCCACTCATGACCGGGCCCACCGCACAAAAATCGTCGGGGACGCCGCCTTCGATCTCCGGACAGAAAATCAGGTCGCCGCGCACCACGAATTGCCGGCCGCGCTTTAAAAAGTGCGAAAACTTGGAGACCCAATGCTCTTGGTAAACGATGCGCACGCGCGACGCGTCCAAGGCGGAGCCGAACACCCGCTCGGCCAAGGCCATTTCCGGCTCTGTCAGAGGTCTTTGCTGCGCCGGCATGAATGGTCCGTGCTCAATCCCAGGATTGGTCAAAGATATGGTCCGATCCGTTAGCGGATCACGAAGACGCTAGACTGTCGGTCCTGCAAAAAGCGCACCATAAACCCTTGGCGCATCTACAGCGTGCTAACCATTTCAGTGCGCCGCCCGTCTATTACAAGCCTTATGGCGCGCCAATTTACCAACCGCAAAATCAAAGTAGTTGGCGATTAGAGAGCGTTTAATCCAGCAAATTTCGGCTTTTCAGCGCTGCCTCCTGCGGCGAGCCCGGCGCAACGCGCACGCGCGTCAGCCCTTCCCGGCCCATTCGGTCCAAAGCCTCTTCAAAGCTTTCGTGCGGACCCAGCAGGAACTTGCCGTCATATGTTGAAGCATCAGCATCAGCAACGACGAGGGGCCGCCCCGTCCGCAGCAACTTGAAGAAGCCGGCATTGAGCGCCTGCGCTTCCCCTTCGCAAAGACCAAGCTCCACGTCGACGCCGGCGGCGCGCAACATTTGAACGCCCGCCCCGGCGGTGCGGGGATCCGGATCTTCGCAAGCAATAATGCAGCGCGTCACGCCGCTCTGGACCAGATTCGGTGCGCAGGCGGGGCCGCGTGCGCTGACATGCGCGCAAGGCTCCAGCGTCACAAACGCAGTGGCTCCATCGGCGCGCCCACCGAGCTGCGCCAATGCCGCTTCTTCAGCGTGCGGCCGTCCGCCGGCCCCGGTGGCGGCTTCAGCGATCACCGCGTCGTCCTTGACGATGACGCACCCCACGGCCGGGTTTGGCGCAACTTTGCCGAGTGCGCCCTGCGCGAGAGCCAAGGCCCTCTGCATCATGGCGCGGTCGTCGATCATGCAGAGACCGGCGGGATCGCCGTGGCGCGCGCCGCATCAAGATATCGTGCAGCCTTGGGCTTCAGGGAAGCCGCATCCAAGTCAATCACAAGCGGATTGCCGGTGGGCATTTCCACGCCGACGATCTTGTCGTCGGGCACTGCGAACAAATGCTTGACGATGGCGCGCAGCGAATTGCCGTGCGCCGCTATCAGAATGTTTTGTCCAGCGGAGAGCTTCGGCGCGATGGCGGAATTCCAATACGGCAGCACGCGATCCAAGGTGGTTTTCAAGGATTCGGTCGCAGGCACGTCAATGCCGTCATAGCGGCGATCCTTGGAAGGATCATCAGGCGAATTGGCGTCAATCGGCGGCGGCGGAATATCGTAGGAACGGCGCCAGACCAGAACCTGATCCTCGCCGTGCTTCTTGGCCGTCTCCGCTTTGTCGAGGCCGGTGAGGCCGCCATAATGACGCTCGTTCAGGCGCCAGTCCTTGTATTCGGGAATCCAGGCTTGGCCGCTGGCGGCCAGAGCCAGCCACATGGTCCGGATGGCGCGCGTCTGCACCGACGAAAACGCGCAATCGAACAACACGCCTTCCGCCTTGAACAAATCGCCCGCGCGGCGGGCCTCGGCCTCGCCCTGGGCCGTGATGTCAACATCCACCCAACCGGTGAAGCGGTTCTCGAGGTTCCATTGGCTTTGGCCGTGGCGCAGAAGGGTTAAGACGGGCATTGGAAGCGGAAATCCTTGATTGCTGACCGGAGTAGTCATTCCGCTAAAGCGCGGCGACGGCGTGCGTCAAGCCGGACAAGGATGTAGCCGCCTATTGGATGCCGTAAACCAGGCTAAACCGGGTCGCGGTGTCGGTGTCCTTGCGGTCCACCGGCGGGTCGGTTTCGTAGCGCACTTCAAAGGAAAACCGCCCCGAAAGACGCTTGCTGACCTTCGCCGTCAGCGCGACTTCATTGCTCACCTGCGTCGAGACGTCCGCATACAGCAGCTCGGTGTCGTTGCTGAAGCTGACATTCTCGTTGAAGGAATGCTGGAAGGCCGAATTGAGCTGAGCGCCGATGCTGTTTTTCACGCCGCCGGCAACCGCAGGCGATGTTAGCGTTGCGGGCCGCGCTTCGATGTCGTCGATCTTCAAACCGGGACCGCCCTGCAGCTCCCAGTTCGTCGATGTATTGTCGATCACCTTGTAGCCAAGACCGCCCCCGATAAAGATCCGGCTGTCGAAGCCGGAAAACTCGTCGCGCTCAAAGCTGGAGCGTGCGAACGCGAACGCCCGTTCCGAGAGAATCCGGTCCAACTGGTAGGCGCCGTAAATGCGATTCTTGCTCTCTTCGTCGTCCTGTTGCGCGTAGTCGAAGCGAAACTCGCCGCTATTCTTCCAAAGGCCCGACTGATAGGCCGCTTTGAGGCCAACGCCGACATCCGAAGTGTCTGTGTTGCCCGTCGTAATGCCGGCGGAGAGCGACCCCTCGCCGCTCCAGCCATCGTCCTCGGGAGCAGCCTGAGCGGTCCGCGCCGCGACGGAACAGCCGACCGCGACGGCCAGCCCAAACACATACGCCTTCATGCGAAACCCTCAGCTCTTCCGCGCAAATCGTTTAGGCGCGTCCAGCGCCTTCAATGTTGCGTGCATTGATGAGTTCTCCTGCAAAAGGCATCAGGTTCTGGAGGGCTATATTGGCGAGGATGTGACGAGACGACACTTCACGCACTGATCGCTGAAAAATCAGCGGCTACGCCGTGTTTTCAATCACATTTTCGGCATGTCGGGCGCAAAAACGGCGGCTTGCGCGGGCTTGGCGCTTTGCAGCGCGACAGATGCGCGCAGCCGCAGATCAAAGCGTGCGCCGGGCGGCGTCTGCTCAACATATTCCAACTCGCCGCCCATAGCGCGGGCCAGTTCGCGGGCGATTGCGAGCCCCAAGCCGGAGCCGCCATTGCGGGTCGACGCGGAGAATGGCGCGAATAAATTCGCTTTCACGCGCTGCGGCACGCCGGGGCCGTCATCGGTGAGACTCACCGAAACATCGCCATTGTTCGAGATGGCGTGAACCGCGATGCGGCCAGTTTTTCGACCGCTCTGTTCGATCGCCTGGGCCGAATTGCGCATGAGATTGACGAGAATACGATGCAGGTTTTCCCTGTCGGCGTTCACTTGCCACGCATGGAGCGCATCAAACTCAATGCGCACCGCAGGATATTGCGCCAGCGCTTCGGCAGCCGCGTCCTCGATGGCGGCCCGCAAATCCACGCTTTGTAATTTCGGCGCGGGTTCTTCGGCGCGGCCATAACTCAGCGTGTTCTCGGCGAGCCCGATCGCCCGCTGCAAGGCGCGCTCAAGGCGCGGCGCCGACTGGCGCACTTTCGGATCATCGCTTTCGCTAAGGCGTTCGCTCACAACCTGTGCGGTGCTGAGCGAATTACGCAGATCGTGCGAGATGCGCGCTACCGCGCCGCCCAAAGCCGCCAGGCGCTCCTTGGATTGCAGCGAGGAGCGAACCTGCGACTCCATATCGGCCAACGCGTTTTCGGCGCGGCCGATTTCATCCTTGCGGCGGCTTTGCGGAATTAACGCCGTGGCGTCTTGGGGCGCGTCGCGAAACTTCTCGATATGAGATGACAGATGCAGGATCGGCCGCACCACGCCGAGCCACAGCGCCAGATAAACCAGCGCGCCGGTAAAAGCTGAAATCAGCAGCGATGACGCTAGAACCTGGCAGGCATAGGCTCGCAACGCCTCCTGTAGAGGGTGCTGCGGCAACACCATTTCCAGCAAATCGCCTTCGCCCATCGGCGTATCGACGACGCGCATGAAGCGCCCCTTCGGCGCCGTCAAACAGCCGATCGTGTCGAACCAATAGGCCGGCGCGCTCATGGTGCGAAAATCGACCACGGAGGCCGGCCCTGGAATCATGGCTGAGCCGAGCAGCAATTCCCGCTTGCCGTCGTGGTTGACATACACCGCCACGGCGCCGGCGCGATCCAGCAACTGCGCGGCGAGGTCCCCCGTCACCCGCATACCGGGCGCCGCCTGGACGGCCAGCGCAGCGATCTGGGCGTTGTTCAAGCGCTCGCGCAGCCATTCCATACGAAAGCGCGCTGCCGACGGTATGAAGATCAAGGCTTCAACCAGCATCACGCAGAGAATGGTGACCAACAGCAACCGGCCGGACAGGCTGCGGCGCGGCGACAGAAAGGCTGGCCAGCGGGATTTCGGCTTGCGATCCGCGCTCTCTGGAACATTCGTCGCCATCAAACCGCGCTCTGCAAAGCGGCAAGATCGGCGCCGCGAATTGCGTTCACGTTACGCGTGATTTTATCGATCGGCCAATCCCACCAGGCGAGCGTGAGAAGCTCAGACACAATTCGCGACTCGAAGCGGTCGCGCACGCGCCGCGCGGGATTACCTGCAACGATCGAATAAGGCGCAACGTCCGTGCTCACCACGGCGCGGGCCCCGATGATCGCGCCGTCGCTGATTGTGACGCCCGGCAGGATCATCGCCTCCATACCGATCCAGACGTCATTGCCAACAATCGTATCGCCTCGCCCCTCCGCCAGCACGTCTTCAAATGCGAGGCCTTCTTCCCAGCCGCCGCCCATAATGTTGAAGGGATAGGTCGAAAAGCCGCGCATCAGATGATTGGCCCCGTTCATGATGAAGCGAACGTCGCTGGCGATGGCGCAAAACTTTCCAATGATCAGCTTGTCGCCCAGAAAGTCGTAATGGTGCAGAACGCACGCGTCCTGGAAGCGTTCAGGACCGGCGGGATCGTCGTAATAGCTGAAGTCGCCCACCTCTATATTGGGGCGCGTCACCAGCGCCCGCAGCATGCCGACGCGCGTATGGCCGGCAACCGGGTAAGGGTTATTGGGGTCTGGTCCGGACATCAGCCAACAATGGGCGTCGCGCCGGAAGGGGACAAGACCCCGCTATTCCCTCTAAAAGGGTCAAAGTCAGATTGACGCACGCGCCCTCTTTGTTTAGAAGCCCCGCTTTCGAGTTTGACCGCCCAGGCGCGCCTTGACGCGTGGGCAATTTTAAGGGAGCGCCGCCGTGAAGCGGACTTTTCAGCCGAGCCAGCTCGTGCGCAGCCGCCGTCATGGTTTCCGCACCCGTATGGCGACCAAGAATGGCCGTCTTGTCCTTGCGCGCCGCCGCGCCAAGGGCCGCAAGCGCCTTTCTGCTTAATATTCAATGCGTAAGCGTCCAATGACGCTTACTATTGTATGCCGCGGCCTCTTTGGAGGCTGCGCGTGACCGACCCTTCCGAAAAATCGACACCAAAGCTGCGCCGGCTCAAGGTCCGAGCCGAATTTCTGCGCGCGGCCAAAGGCCAGCGGGCCGCCCGTCCCGGCGTGCTGGTGCAATGCATTGACCGGCCCGATTTTAACGATCTTGGCGCAGGCTTCACCGCCTCCCGCAAGGTCGGCAATTCCGTGGTCCGCAATCGCGCGCGCAGGCGACTGAAGGAGGCCGTCCGGCTGCTGCTGCCACTCCTTGGGATCGCCGGACGCGATTATGTCTTCGTGGCCCGGCAGGCTACGGCCGAAAGGGAATGGACGCTGCTGCTGGAGGATGTCAGAAGCGCGTTGACAAGCCTTGCCCGCCCTTCCAATGGGGCTCCAAACTCTGCGCCAGGACGGCCGCGCCCAGGATCTGCTCCCGCAATATGAACGACCAACGCAATCTCATCCTCGCCATGGTGCTGTCCGTCGGCGTGTTGCTGGCCTACGATATGCTGTGGATTCAACCACAGCAAAAAGCCGCGCAAGAGCGTGCGCGCGCTGTTCAAACGGAACAACAAGCCGCGGCGCCGCAAGCGCCATTAGCGCCGCCCAAAATCACGCGCACGGAAGCCTTGAGCGCGGCGCCGCGCGTCAAGCTGGATGCGCCGGAAATCGACGGATCCATTTCGCTGAAGGGCGCACGGCTCGATGATTTGAGCCTGAAGAATTATCGCGTTGAGCAAACCCCTTCGAGCGCCGAAGTTACGCTGCTGAATCCGCAGGCGGTCGATGGCGGCTATTTCGCGGTTCTGGGCTGGACGGAAACCGGCGCCGCGGCCGGCAATCTGCCCAGCGCGGACACGCTCTGGACGCAGACCTCGCAAGGTGACCTGACCCCGCAAAATCCGCTGACTCTGCAATACAATTCGCCGGACGGTCTAGTCTTCAACCGCACGATCAGCGTCGACGACCATTTCATGTTCGCGGTCACGGACACGGTGACGAACAATTCGGGCGCAGCGCGCGTCCTGTTTCCCTATGGCCTGATCCGCCGCACCGGCATCCCGCCCGGCGCAGGCAAAAACGCCATCGTGTTCGAGGGCTTGCTCGGCGTGTTCAACGACAAGTTCGAGGACCGCAAATATCAGGAACTCGCCAAGGGCGATAAGAATCTGAAGGTGAGTTCAACCGGCGGCTGGATGGGGGTGTCGGACCATTACTGGCTCACCGCCTTGATCCCCGGCGGCGCGGAGAAGTTCGACGCCGAAATAACCGTCCGCAATATCGACGGAAAGCAGATCTTCGAAGCCAACTACATGGCCAATGGCCGCACGATTGCGCCGGGCGCCACCACCACCGAACAAAGCAAGATCTACGCCGGCGCCAAACGCGTTGCACTGCTGAACGACTATAAGAAGCAGTTCAACATCCCGTCGTTCGAAATGGCGGTGGATTGGGGCATGTTCTGGTTCTTCACCAAACCCCTCTTCTATGCGCTCGCTTACTTCGAAAAGCTGGTCAGCAATTTCGGCATCGCGATTCTGATGCTGACGGTCGTGGTGAAGGCGATCTTCTTCCCGCTTGTCAATCAATCCTACGTCGCCATGTCGAAGATGCGGAAGCTGCAGCCGAAGATCGAAGAACTGCGCAAAAAATACGGCAAGGACCCGCAAAAGCTCCAGCAGGAAACCATGGGGCTCTACGGCAAGGAGAAGGTCAATCCGCTGGCCGGCTGTTTGCCGATGCTGATCCCGGTTCCGGTCTTCTACGCACTCTACAAGACGCTAACAGTCACCATAGAAATGCGCCACGCGCCGTTCTTTGGCTGGATCAAGGATTTGTCCGCGAAGGACCCAACGACGATCTGTAATCTTTTTGGCTTGCTGCCCTTCGACCCCACGCAATGGCCGTTGATCGGATCGTTTCTGGCGATCGGCGTACTGCCGCTGCTTTATGGCGTCACGATGTGGATACTGCAGAGTCTTAGTCCGCCGCCGCCGGATCCGATCCAACGCCAAGTCATTGGCCTGATGCCAATT
>JBEVJO010000052.1:0-13221 GCA_040510175.1 Caulobacterales bacterium | reverse complement strand
GATCGAGTGCAGTCCCAAGTTCTTGATCGGTACGTTCAGTGCGACCTGCGCGCGATCGACCTTGTAGCCACCTTCGACAGCGGCATCAGCAATGTCACGGGCAGAAACGGAACCATAGAGCTGGCCAGACTCGCCGGCTTGGCGGATCAACACAAAAGACTTGCCGTCGAGCTTTTCAGCGGCGCCGCTCGCAGCTGCGCGCGCCTGGGCGTTGCGAGCTTCGATTTCGGCGCGCTGTAATTCGAACAGCTTCATATTGGCGTCGGTAGCACGCAGAGCTTTGCTTTGCGGCAACAGAAAATTGCGTGCGAAACCGGGGCGGACGGCGACGACGTCGCCGATGGAGCCGAGGCTGTCTACGCGTTCAAGCAGTACGACCTTCATAACTAAGTCCTCACTGCACGTGATAAGGGAGAAGGGCGAGGATGCGCGCGCGCTTGATGGCGCGGGCGAGCTCACGTTGCTTCTTGGCGGAAACGGCGGTGATGCGGGCTGGTACGATCTTGCCTTTTTCAGACACGAAACGTTGCAGCAACTTGACGTCCTTGTAGTCGATCTTCGGCGCTGCATCACCCGAGAAAGGGCAGACCTTGCGTCGGCGACCGAACGGACGACGGGTGGGAAGGTTGGTGATGTTGATCTTTGGGCTAGCCATGATTTTTAATCCTCCGCACTAGTAACGATCAGAGCGCTCGGAGCGCTCAGGGCGGAATCCTTGGCCTTCACGTGGACCATCAGTTCGAGCGGCACGACGCTTTTCTTCGCGTTCGCGGCGGGCGAGAACCGGTGACGGATCTTGGCCATGCGAATCCACGCGCACCGTCAGGAAGCGGATCACGTCTTCGTTGATGCGTTGCTTGCGGTCGAGTTCGTGAACGGCGACGGCCGGAGCCTCGATGTTCAGCAGGGCGTAATGACCCTTGCGGTTCTTTCGGACCCGGTACGCCAGATTCCGTAATCCCCAATATTCGTTTTTGACGACCTTGCCGCCATTTTCTTCAATGACGCGGGAGAGATCTTCCATAAGCGCCTCGATCTGTTGGGTCGAGACGTCAGGACGTGCAATGAGCACGTGCTCGTAAAATGCCATATTCCATACCCTTCCAGTGGGTTGCGGCGCCGTTCCGAGCGGAGGGGGCTCAGCGCGACGACGGTTCCTCGTCCAAACCGCTCAAGGCGGTCACAGCGGACGCGGACCACAGCCCGTTTCATGAAGCGCGGACATATGCACAATGCAGCCCGGACGCGCAAGGCGCTTGTGTAAGACAAGGCTTTTTACTAATGCGCCAACCTTCATCAAGGTTTCTGACTCGGTTTAAACGGTCAGCACGGGGTCGCTATGACGCTTGCTTTTGTCTTTCCAGGGCAGGGATCGCAGGAAATTGGCATGGGACGCGCTCTGATAGAGGCGTTTCCAGCGGCCAGACTGGTTTTTGAGGAGGTTGATTCAGCGCTTGGTCAAAACCTAAGCAAAATCATCCTGGAAGGGCCGATAGAGACCTTAACTCTGACAGAAAATGCACAGCCCGCGCTGATGGCCGTGAGTTTGGCTGCGGCCGGCGCGCTCAAAGCCGAGTTTGGGGTAGGGATCGAGGCGGCCGCTTATGTGGCGGGACATAGTTTGGGCGAATACTCCGCCCTGGCGGCGGCCGAAGCTTTAACCCTCTCCGATACAGCGAAACTCTTGAAGCTTCGCGGGCAAGCAATGCAACGGGCCGTACCGGTGGGCGAGGGGGCGATGGCGTCGCTGATTGGTCCGAAGGTCGATATGGCGCTGGCGGAAGCTGCTGCGGCTGAAGGAGCCAAAGCCGGCGTGTGCGTGGTCGCGAACGACAACAATCCCGGCCAAATTGTTATTTCAGGCTCAAAAGTGGGCGTGGAGGCTGGCGTTGCGGCCGCCAAGGCAATGGGCGGCAAGGCCATTTTACTCAATGTTTCCGCGCCCTTTCACAGCCCTTTGATGGCTCCGGCGGAAGAAGAAATGCGCGCGGCTCTAGCAGGTGCGACGATCCGCGCACCGAGGGTGCCGGTGATTGCGAATATCACTGCGGCGCCGGTGACCGATCCTGAAGAAATCCGCAAATTGCTAGTGCAACAGGTGACCGGCCGGGTACGCTGGCGTGAATCCATGCTTTGGTTGGGCCAGAACGCCAACGTCAATCGGATCGTTGAACTGGGCGCGGGCAAGGCTCTGGCGGGAATGGCGAAACGCCTTGTGCCCGACGCCGAGTCGCTTTCTGTGAACGACCCAGACGGTCTGAAGGCTTTTGCGGCAAGCCTCTGATCAAAAAGGAACAGCCGATGTTTGATCTCTCTGGCAAGACTGCATTAGTGACCGGCGCCTCTGGCGGCATCGGCGGCGCTGTCGCGCGGCAATTGGCAGCGCAAGGCGCGCGGGTGGGACTTTCCGGAACCCGCGTGGAGGCGCTGGAGGCGGTTCGGGCCGAAATCGCCAATTCGGTAGTGCTGCCATGCAATTTGTCTGACGCAACGGCAGTAGACGCCTTGTTCGGTCAAGCCGAAGCGGCGCTTGGTCAGGTTGATATCCTGGTCTCGAACGCCGGCCTGACGCGCGACGGCCTGATTATGCGGATGAAGGACGAGGACTGGCAGACGGTGTTGGACGTCAATCTCACGGCCTATTTCCGCCTCGCTCGATCTGCGGCTAAAGCCATGATGCGAAAGCGCTATGGGCGCATTATTGGCATTTCGTCTGTGGTCGGTGTTATGGGCAACGGTGGTCAAACAAACTACGCGGCCTCGAAAGCCGGCATGATCGGATTCACCAAATCCCTTGCCCAGGAATTGGCGAGCCGCGGCATCACCGCCAATTGCGTGGCGCCGGGTTTTATTACCTCTCCAATGACCGACGGCCTCGCGGATGCTCAAAAAGAGGCGTTGCTCGGCAAAATTCCTGCGGCCAGACTAGGCGAGGGGAAAGACGTCGCCGCCGCTGTCGCCTATCTGGCGAGCGCAGAGGCCGGATACGTCACGGGGCAGACCCTGCATGTAAACGGCGGGATGGTCATGATCTAAGTGTAATTTAAGACGGATCGACACCGCTTCGCCTGCATGGCAAAGGGCGGTGAACTATGTTACGCCGCGCAAAACCTGAATATTAGCCTTGGGGTGACAGCGCGGTTCAGTACTGGTCGAGGCTGAACCCCGAACGTGAGGAAGAACATGGCCACAGTTTTTGAACGAGTGAAGAAGATTGTCGTAGATCACCTTGAAGCGAGCCCTGAAAAGGTGACGGACAAGGCGAACTTCATTGATGATCTGGGCGCGGACAGCCTTGACCGCGTTGAACTGGTAATGGCCTTCGAGGAAGAATTCTCGATCGAGATTCCAGATGAAGCGGCAGAGCGGATTGAGACCGTTGGCGACGCCGTGAGTTTCATCGAATCTAAAGCTGGCGCGTAACCTCGACCCATAAATAGGGAGATAGTCCTTGAAGCGACGCGTCGTTATCACCGGCGTCGGCTTGGTGACTCCTTTGGGGATTGGGCGTGACCATGTCTGGGCGCGCCTGCTTCAGGGGGATTCCGGCGCGGGGCCAATTACAAGGTTTGATGCATCCGATCTTCCTTGCAAGATTGCGTGCGAAATCCCGCGCAAGGATGGACGTGGGGGCGGTGGACCGGATGTTCCGGGCAGCTTCGATCCAGATGCGTTCATGTCCGCCAAGGAACAGCGCCGCATTGACGACTTCATCCTTTATGGGATTGTGGCCGCGGAAGAGGCAATCGCTGATTCCGGTTGGAAACCCGAAACCGAAGAAGCGCGCGACCGTGCGGGCGTCTTAATTGGTTCAGGGATCGGCGGACTTGCGACGATCGCCGAGAACGCTCTCATTCTCGAACGTGACGGCCCGCGTAAGATCAGTCCGTTCTTCATTCCGGCTGCGTTGATCAATCTGATCTCCGGTCAGGTCTCGATTAAGCATGGCCTGAAGGGCCCCAATCATTCCGTTGTGACGGCATGCGCCACCGGAGCCCATGCGATCGGCGACGCCATGCGTCTCATCCAATATGATGACGCGGATATGATGGTCGCCGGCGGCGCAGAGGCGGCGATAACACGTCTTGGCGTGGCCGGATTCGCCGCTTGCCGGGCTTTGTCCACAAGCTTTAACGACACGCCCCAGAAAGCATCGCGACCTTACGACAAGGAACGCGATGGATTCGTGATGGGCGAAGGGGCTGGCATTGTTGTGCTTGAGGAATATGAGCACGCAAAACGGCGCGGCGCAAAAATATATGCCGAAGTCGTTGGCTACGGCTTATCTGGCGACGCACACCATATCACAGCGCCTGCTGAAAGCGGCGACGGCGGTTTCCGCGCGATGCAAAGCGCGTTGCGTCACGCTGGCCTGACGCCTGCGGATATCGATTACGTCAACTCTCATGGCACCTCGACGCCGCTCGGCGACGAAATTGAACTGCGTGCTGTTGAGCGGTTATTCGGCGCCTCTGCCGCAAAATTGTCTATGTCGTCGACCAAGTCTGCGATTGGACATTTGCTAGGAGCGGCGGGCGCGGTGGAAGCGATCTTTACAGCATTGGCGATGCGGGACGGCATATTGCCGCCGACCCTGAATCTTGAGTCGCCATCTGTGGATTCTGCAATTGATCTAGTGCCTTTAAAGGCGCGCAAGAAGACCGTGCGCGCCGCCATGTCAAATTCGTTCGGCTTTGGCGGCACCAACGCGGCATTGGTGCTGCGGTCGGCGAGCTAGGGCCATGGCGGCCTCGGACTCGTTCCGTAATCGTCCCGGAGCTGCTGAAGGTGCGCGCGCGTTTTTAGCGACGGCGTCCATTACACTTGTGGGCATAGCCGTCGTGTTTTTCATGGCGCTGTTCTATGTCGCGCAGGTTGCGTCGGAGCCTGGGCCGACGAAAAACGCGCCAGCCTCAAAGATTTTCGAAGCGCCGAAGGGTGCTAGCATGTCCACGATTGCGAAGAAGTTGGAGCACGAGGGCTTTATTCGCAGCGCTCTGCTGTTTCGCGTGTCGGTACGCGTACTTGGCATCGGTGGAACGGCCAAAGCGGGCGAGTACGCCATCTCGCCAGGCGCTAGCATGGTGGAAATTTACGACATGCTGCGCAAGGGGCGCGGCCTACAATATTCGTTCACGGTGCCAGAGGGCTTTTCCAGCGCCCTGATGATGGACGCGTTAAACGCAAATGCGATGCTCAACGGGGCTGTTGTGGCTGCGCCACCTGAAGGGTCCATCCTGCCGGAGACCTATTTGTTTGGGCGGAACACTGATCGCAACGAATTGATCCGGCGCATGCAGGACGCGCAAAAGAAGGTGCTGGCGGACCTATGGGCCAAACGGGCGGCTAGTCTTCCGATTTCCTCGCCGGAAGAGGCGGTTATCCTAGCATCTGTCGTGGAAAAAGAGACCTCCGTGCCGGAAGAATATGGGCAGGTAGCCGCCGTTTTCATCAATCGTTTGCGCCAGGGCATTCGCCTGGAATCTGATCCAACCATCATTTATGGGATCACAAAGGGACGTCCGCTCGGTCGCACCATCACACGTGCCGACATTGATACAAAGACGCCTTGGAACACCTACACAATCGATGGCCTGCCCGCGACGCCAATCTCCAATCCAAGTCGTCAGGCCCTGGCGGCCGTTTTGAATCCGCCGAGTTCCAGCAACATCATTTTCGTAGCGGATGGAACTGGCGGCCACGCGTTTGCGCAAACGCTGGACGAACATAATGAAAATGTGAAACGTTGGTACGCGATCAAACAGGCGAAGGCGAAGGCCTTGGCCGCCATTGAGGACTTACCGCGTCAAGAATGAGTATTTCCGGAATGACCGGCTTTGCCGCGGCGCGGGGCGCCTTGGCGGGAAGCACGTGGGCATGGGAAACCAAAAGCGTCAACGGACGAGGGCTGGATATTCGGGTCCGCGTCCCGGCGGGCTATGATTCCTTTGAAGAAATTGCCCGCCAAGACGTCTCGAAGCGTTTCAAGCGCGGTTCTTTTCAGCTCAATCTAAGCCTCGAATCAGCACAGTCCGGTTTGCGGTATCGGATCAACGAGCCGTTGCTGAACAGTCTGTTGGCGCGTTGTGGCGATCTGGTGACGCGCGGCTTGGCGGCGCCACCGAGCCTTGATGGACTGCTCACGATTATAGGCGTTCTGGAGCCAGAGCAGGTCACGGATACTCTTGCCGATGATGAAGGCCTAAGGGCAGGCATTGCGGGCTCGTTGACCGAAGCGCTGAATGGGTTGGAAGAGGCGCGTCGTCAGGAAGGCAAAGCGCTCTCTGGCATCCTGTCAGGAATTTTGGACACCATCGCAATTGGCGCCGCCGCGGCTCGTCAAAGCGCCGAAGCGCAACCAACCGAAATCGCAGCCAAGCTGCGTCAGAAGCTAGATGAGTTGTTATCCGGCAGCGGTATCGAGCCGGCGCGATTGGCGCAAGAGGCGGCGATCATTGCCATGAAAGCCGATGTTCGCGAAGAATTGGATCGGCTTGACGCGCACATCATTGAGGCGCGCAAACTTTTGATAGGGCCTAGCGGGCAGGGGCGGCGCTTCGACTTTCTCGCTCAAGAATTTAACCGGGAAGCAAACACCTTGTGCTCTAAGTCCGCGAGTTCCGAACTAACGCGGATAGGTCTGGATTTGAAAGCGGCGATCGATCAGCTGCGTGAGCAATCGCAGAATGTCGAGTAAAGCGGACAAGCCGCCTCGGCGCGGCGTGATGTTCGTGTTGTCGAGCCCCTCTGGGGCGGGCAAGACGACGTTGACCCGACGATTGATCGTAGAAGAAAACGGCGCCGCCGTGCTTTCAGTGTCTGCGACCACACGGCCGCCGCGGCCGGGTGAGCGCGATGGCGTCGATTACCAGTTCCTCACTCAGGAGGCCTTCGACCAGTGGGTGGCTGAGAGCGCTTTCCTCGAATGGGCGCATGTGTTCGGGAATGCCTACGGAACGCCGCGCGCTTCCGTTGAGCGCTATTTGGCGGCCGGCGTGGACGTGGTCTTTGACGTTGATTGGCAGGGCGGCAGGGCTTTGGCCGAAGCTGCATCGCAGGATGTGGTGCGTGTTTTCATTCTTCCTCCGTCGATCGAGGAACTCGAACGCCGCCTGACAAGCCGCGGCGATGATGCATCTGTCATTGAGCGCCGAATGCAGCGCGCGCGCGACGAGATCAGCCACTGGTCCGAATACGACTACGTACTGATGAATGACGACGTTGAACGTTGCTTTGCGGAAGTGTTGGCCATCCTCCGCGCTGAACGCTTAAAGCGGATTCGTCAAACCGGCGTTGCCGACCTTGCGGCAGGTATGTGCGCGGCCGCCGACGCGAAAGCTGACGCCAAAACCTGAAATTGCTTTGGTGAGATTGTTTCTGGCCGCGCCGTCGGATCAAGATTCGCGCGCGTCAAAAGCTCCGATACGGGCAATTCGATCGAGCTGCAAAGCGCCTTGAGGCTTTGGCGGAGCATCTTACGGCGTTGGCCGAAAGCCGCGGCCGTCACCATCTCCAGCGATCGCCAGTCAACGAAGAGTTGCTCTTTCGGCAGCACATCAAAGCGGACCACGGCGGACTCCACTTTTGGAGGCGGCGTAAAAGCAGATGCGGGAATTTTCATCACGAGCTTCGGTGAGCTCCGGCTTTGCGCGATCACCGACAGACGTCCGTAAGCGGCGCTGCCGGGGCCGGCGCAAATGCGCTCCGCGACCTCCAGCTGGAACATGAGCGCCATAGTTCCGCGCCAAGCTTCGGCTTTCAACCATTTCAGCAAAAGCGGCGTGCCGACATTGTAGGGAAGGTTCGCGATGATGAGGGCCGGCTGCGCTAGGCCCATGGATTTCAGCACAGTCTCTTCGGCGACTTCCAACGCGTCGGCCTCGAATACGTGTAGACGTGCTTCAACATCGGCTTTGACGGCCCACTCCGCCGCGAAGCGCGAATCCTTTTCAATGAGAATCAGATTTGCGAGTGGCGTCTCGAGAAGGGCTTTCGTAAGACCGCCTGGGCCGGGACCAATTTCGATGACAGTCCGCCCCGTGAGATCGCCGGCTTGCTGCGCAATTTTCCGTGTCAGATTCAGATCGAACAAAAAGTGTTGGCCTAAGGATTTCTTGGCGCGTTGAGGATCGCTTTCAATCAACGATTGGATCATGTTCTTGCGCGTCGGCGGGCGATGGCGTCAGCAGCTTTCAGCGCCGTAATAAGGCTATCCGGGCGAGCGACGCCCTTACCCGCGATGTCAAAGCCGGTGCCGTGGTCTGGCGAGGTGCGCACGATCGGTAAACCAAGCGTGACGTTCACGCCGCCCCAGAAGTCCAGCATCTTGACCGGTATCAAGCCCTGATCGTGATACATGCAAATGACCGCGTCCGACTGCCGCCGAGCTTCGGCGTGAAATAGCGTATCGGCGGGAAGTGGACCACGTACACTTAAGCCAAGCGCCCCGAGTTCGGCGATCGCCGGCGCGATGATCCGCGCCTCCTCGTCGCCAAGCGCGCCGCGCTCTCCGGCGTGTGGATTCAGGGCCGCGACCGAAAGCCTTGGTGAGGCAATACCGAAGTCTTGCTGCAGCGATCTCGCTACGACGCGCGCAGTGTGGACGATAGCCCCCCTCGTAATCGTTTCTGCTGCGGCTCTAAGCGACAAATGCTCCGTGACAAGGGCGACCTTCAGGTCTGCGGCCATCAGCATCATTACGGGGCCGCGTGGCCCTTCGTAGGACGTATCCGCCGTCAGCGCCCCGAGAAAGTCGGTATGGCCCTGATGACGGAAACCGGCGTCATAAAGCGTCGCCTTCGAAATCGGGTTTGTCACCAACGCCGCAGCATCACCCATGAGCACCGCCCGTACAGCGATCTCGATACTTTGAATAACAGCGGAGGCGTTGGCGCCGTTCGGCTCACCTTTCGTGGGGCGTTGCGGTAGTTTGATCGGGTGAACGGGCAGAGCGGTCCCGGTGGAGTCTGCATCCCGCAAAGACCCAACTTCAGCAATTTCAAAGCCGATTGAACGGTAAATATCCGGATCACCGATGACGACAAAGCGCGGCGCGTCGCCGCTCAAATACGTCTGCCAAGCCAAAAGCGTGATTTCAGGGCCGACCCCAGCAGGGTCCCCCATTGTCAGAGCGATTGGTTGGCGAGCGGTCACCGCGTAATGATGGTTGAATCGCGACGCAAATCCCGCAGCCAGCGCCGCGCGATCATGGTGAGCTCCTGCTCATAGAGCCGGGATTCAACTTCTTCTGCTGTCGGCAAGCCGGTCGCTTCTTTGCGGCGGCTGCACATCATGACAAGCTGCGGAACGCCATCTTCCGTGAAAACATTCGTGGCTTGGCCCGCTTGAAGCGAACTGATGCGGTTTTGCATTTCCGGTGTCAAATCACTGAGCGCCAGTTCTCCAAAATCGACGACGCTGGCCCCGCTGAGCCGCTTTGTTGCGGCATCCATGGAGTCACATCCTTTCAGATCCTTCCGAACGCGTTCAAGCGCTTTAACGGAGGTCGTGTCGGTGCTCGTTATTTGAAGGCCCTTTATGGTGACGCGTTCGATCGCGCTTTGTCCCATCCGCTTGTCGCGCAGGGCCACAAGATACACACCTCCGCTTACAGGAATTGGTTCGGAGACAAAGCCAGGCTGCATATTTTGTACGGCGGTTTCGATTTCCGGACGCAGTTCGCCTGATCGCATCCAGCCTAAATCGCCGCCGACCGCAGCGCTCGGCGCCGACGAAAATTGACGCGCGACGACTGGGAAGGGCGCACCCTTTTTCATCTCCTCTAGAAGACGGGCGGCCGCTTGCTGCGCCTGAGCCTGTTCGGTTGGACCTTCTGCATATAGGTAAATTTCCGACACAAGGTATTGTGGCTTGGAAGCGCTGGCCTCAATGCGGGCCAGCGTTTCTTTCACGCGCTCTTGGGAAACCCGGACACGCGAACCATATCGGCCGTTGACGATGCGCCGCCACGCCATGTCGGCGCGTAATTGCTGCCGAAGCCCATCCAAATTGATGCCGGACTTCGCGAAGTTCTGCTGGAACACTTCCATCGTGGTGCCGTTTTGCTGCGCAATCGCGGCAATTGAAGCATTCACTTCCTTGTCGGTGACTTTGACGTCGTATTTTTTCGCTTCTTGTAACTGCAGATTCTCTTCGATCAGACTTCTGAGCGCCTGATCCTGAATTTGCTTAAGGTTCTGTTCCGTCGGTTGAATGCCAGTGGATGCGATAATGAGGAGCATTCGTTGACGGACATCATAGGTCGTAATCAAATCCTCGTTCACGATGGCAGAAATAGCTTCAACAGCGCCCGTCGGATCCTTGGCGGGAGAGGGGCTTGGTTTCGCCGCAGAGGATACCGGCGCCGCGCCGGCGGCGATCGCGCCCGACGCCAGGCTCAGCAGGCACAGACCCAGCGCCGCCGCTGACCCTAATTTTTTTCGTACGCCGTGCAGCATGGTGCCAAATCCATCGTAGTTATGTTTAGCTCGCCCGGCCGCGCTTTACAGAGCCAATGTGGCGGCCGAGGGGCGATTTCAGTGGGTTAGTCGGTGCCAATGCTTCCCAGGGTGGCAAGCGTAATTTGCAGAACGATGCCTTCCGAGGGACCGAACTGGCGGTTTTGGATTTCGTCGCGGCTGTAAAACACGCCAATGGTCGTGCAGATGTCGCTGTAAACCAGCCCGATGCGTTGATACCGGTTGGTGTTGGTCTTGAAGTCGCGCGTAATCGAATAGTTAAAAGAGAAATTCTTATTTAGTTTCAATGCAGAATAAAGTTGCGCTTGCTCGGGGGGAATGGTGGTTCCCACGAGCGCCTCATCATATTTATAGTATCGGGTTCCCAAGGTCAGCGGTCCAACGTTGGTACGCACGCCAGCGTCTATACGCCTTACGGAAAAATCATCACCATCCAGGCGCAGGCGGACATTGGCGCTTAGCAAGCTTCCGAAGTTGGTTTCTATAGCCGCCAAATAGTCGGACGCCGTTCTTCCCAGATTGCTCGCTTCGGTAAAAGTTGAGTCGTCTGAAGTCCGCCACCGTCGGCCAATGAACGCGCTGCCGTCGATCCCATTTGATGCCTTTGCGCTCACGCGCAGGCCAAAGCTTGCACGCGTGCCGCCTTCGATGACATCGTAATTGGGCGCTGCATTTCCATGAAAGACGGATGTTTCATCGAGTTCGAAGGAGGGAGAGTCTTCATTTGGAATGCGCGCGTCGTTCGGGCTTTTGGTTCCGACCGCGACCATGCCGATAGGCTCAACGATTACATCAACCGCGCCGGTCCTCTGAAAAGGCCAGCGCACCACGGATCCTACCGATGCATAGCCGCGCCCAAAGGACTCAGAATCATCAGCCGCCGGATAGTCTGTAATCTTGAAGTAGTCGCCCCGTCCCTCTGCAAACGGTTCAACGACAATGCCCGGGCCTAAGATGTCGCGCCTGTTCCAGGCGAGTCCCGCTGTAGCGCGTCGGCTGTCCGTTCCGCCGTCAGAGCGCGTTAGAGATGCGGAATTGAGGTCCAGCGAAACGTCGCCGCCGAGAATCGGACTTTCGATCCGTTTTAAATAAGAAAGGTAAGGCAAAACCAGCGGCAGCGTCGCCGAATCTCGCGGGATCGTGAGATCGTTGAACTTCATTGCGGAGATCAATGTTGAGGAACTGTCGTCCCGGCCCTCCACATACAGCTGGTCAATTAAGCTGCGCGGTCGCGTCTGAAACGGTCCGCGAATCTTGTCTTCGCCGCTAATTTTATAACGAATTGGATAGAGGTCGTCCGAGGTCTCCTCAATGCCGAAACCCCATTTCCAATCTGGGTTGATATCCCATACGCCATTCGCAAAGACGTGACCGCGCGCTTCTTTATTACCGAATTTGTCGCCACCGCTGTCGAATTGTCTCGCGTTTGTGGCGCTTCCTTCGACCTCTAAGTCGCCAGAATAGAATCGTTTTCGGTATTCAGCGCCCACGGATGGCGCCTGCTCCGAATGATAGCGCGGCTCTATAGTGAGTTCCTGGCTTGGCGAGATCGCCCAGTAATAGGGCTGGCCGTAGCTGAAACCGAGCGCTGAATTTTGTGAAACGGACGGCGGCAAAAGACCAGAACGGCGTCCGGCCGTCGGATCTGCATGCGTAAAATAAGGGGTATAGAAAACCGGAACGCCATGAATTTCGACCACGGCGTCCCGATACGAAATCATTTTCGTCTTAACGTTCTGGGTCGCCCGTCGCGCGCGCAAGGTCCATGTCGGTTTCGTAGGTTTCCCGGCTGCGTCGCAGATGGGGCACCCCGTGTAGATGACCTGTCCCAGAAGCGTTTTGTCGCCTTCCTTTCGGATGGCGGAATTGGCGATCACCGTGGCGTTTTGCGGCAATTTGGCCGCAAAGCCGGTAGCGACGCCATTGCCGAGCTTATCATCGACCTCGACTTCATCGGCGTACCGCGTGGCGCCGTCCGCTTCGGTAATCTGGACGTTGCCGCTCGCGTGAACTCGCTTGGTGTCCATATTATAGACGACGCGATCCGCGCGCAGGACGCGCCCTTGATATATTGCCTCCACGTCGCCTTCAGCGATCACCCGGTGTGGTGTTTTTTCTTCACTAACGATGTCGGCCTCAAGCATCACGGATTCGTCGGCCTGAGAGACGCTCGCGGTCTGCGTTTGCGCATGCGCATTCGGGGCGGAAACGCCCAGCACCACCGCCATGGCGGCGACAACCTCCATCCCCACAGAGGCGCCGATGCGCTTCATTCACCCCTCCGCTCAGCCGCTCTTAGCTGCTGAAAGTAGCGCAATCATCGCGCGCCGGTCTCTGTGCAGTCGCATAGAGAAGGAAAGCACGCTCGTCCAGCGAACCTAGCCGTCCTCGCGAAAACTCAGAAGAGCCAGTCCAGCCGTGAGCGCGCCAAGGGGGGGGGCCCACGCGGCGATGCTAGGGGACGCAGCCTCCGCGATCGCGAAGGCGCCCGCTAAGTTCATGAAAAAATATACTAATATTCCACAGCCGACTGCGATCGCTCCGTTTGCCACCAAGCCGCCGCCGCGCGCGAGTCTGAGACAAAAAGCAGCGGCTATGTTTGCCATCGCGGCGAACAGGAATGGCCGCGCGAGCATTTTATGAAACTGATATTCGTACCGCTGCGGAGTGAAGCCGGCATGCTTTAGTCCAGATATAAGACCGGGAAGGCTCCAAAAGGAGACCGCATCCGGCTTGGCAAATC
>JBEVJO010000051.1:0-5660 GCA_040510175.1 Caulobacterales bacterium | reverse complement strand
AATTGATCCGGCTTGGCTGGTCTTGGCTCATTTAAATTCCACCCGGCTCTTTCACCCCTAGATACTTTTCCCAGGTAGCATGAAATTGCCGAATGCGAATCTCTTGATAATCGGCCAGCTGAATTCTCTTGGTTTTGGAGACTTTTAGACCGTCCTGCACAAACGGCAGATTGGACATGTCCTGCTCGAACACATGGCCAAGTACGCCAAGCTCCGGCGCATCCGTCCATTTCTGGTCTTCGGTCAGGAATTTCATCGGCGCGCTGCGCGGCGGCTTCTCTCCTTTGGGCACACGCACCAGAATCATCACTTCCATCAGGCAATGGTTGGCGTCGGCGCCCGGGCGCCAGCGATAGACGATATTGGGCATGAAGCCGCCCCACGGGGCGAAGTTCGGGAACACGTTATAGACCAGCGCATCGAGCAATTCGGAATCGGTGGCGTCGCTATGATCGTAGCCGGTGGACTTGGTGTAACTGGCCCGCATCGCTTCGCCCAAAGCGTGGCGTGCGGTTTCACCATCAGGCACTTTGACCGCGAATGCGCCAGCCGCTTCTTCGTAATTGTTGGAGGAGCGGCCGTTGTACCGAATGAACTCGTCCACGATCCATTGCTGCGGTTTGTCGGTCGGATCGATATGCGGCGACATGATGCCAAAGGGCACCAGATTAGCGTTTACGTTGTCGCCCCAATTATTATAGGCAGCGTTGCAATCGCCCGTGAACGGCAGCAATTGCGGGTGGGTGACGATCGTATGCCAGGCCTCCATGAAGGCCTCCATCACGACCTTCCAGTTCGCGGGCACCACTTTCGCCACCCACATCGCCGTGGTGCATTCCTCATGGCGCCAGCGCTTGAAATGCTCCGGCAGCGGCGCGAGGAATTCCTCAAGCGATGGACCGCCCGGATTTTCGCGGATGAAGATATAGCCCGCCCAGCGGCCGACTTCCGCCTCTGGAAGCTTCATCTCCTTGTCGCTAAGATGCGAAAAGTCCCAACGGCACGGCACCGTCTTCAGATCGCCGTCCGTCTTCCAAGTGAAGCCGTGAAACGGGCACATAAATTTGTCGGTCCAGCCGTTTTCCGTGCGTAATTTGCGGCCGCGATGCAGACAGACATTGTGCAACGCCTTCACTGAACCGTCCGCCTGCCGGACGATCAGAAAGGACCGGCCCGCGATATCGAACACAACATAATCGCCCGGATCGGGCAGCTCTTCCTCACGCGCGGCGAATTGCCAGACATTAGGCCAGAGCTTCTCGCGTTCGCGACGCGCAACATCTTCGCTTGTATAGCGTTCGGTGTTGATCGGGTGCGACCCCAGATACGTATAGCCGTCCTCTCGCAAAAATTCCGGCGCCGGACGGGCGTCTTCGTCCATCAAGTCCGGCCAGGAAATGCCGGGGCTGCGGTCTTGTCCCTTGCCTTTGAATTTATCGCCGTCGGCCATGAAGCCTCCCAAACCTTTATGAGCCTAAGCAATCGTTCAGCAGCTCATGGAAACGCTGAATGCGCTTTTCCTGGCGTGACAATATCGAACCCACATAACCGCGCGAGCGTAAACCCAATTGCTGGCTTTCCGCTACGCTCAGATCCTGATCGGCGACAAAGCCGAGCGTGGCCTCGCCGTGCTTGATATAAATCCGCTCCGCCGCGATGAACGGCACTTTGCCAACCGGCGTCTCGACCTCGTTCATCCCATCGACCGGCGGCATGATGAACCAGTGATCGAAGATGCAGCGCTCGGGATCGGTCGGATGTGGTTCGGTGCGCAACATCTGGAAACCGTCCGCACTCATGGTCAGCGAGACGTTCGGAAACAGCGTGTAGTGATAATAATCGACCAGTTCGCTATCATTCAACGCCGCATAGTGGCCGAAGCCGCGCTGCGGCCCGAGCGTCCGCTTGGCCTTGATGACATCCGCACGGATCGCGGCGCCCTTGCCCGTATACGCCGCCGGATCGAGCCCCCAGGCCTGGATGATTGCGTCCAGCGGCGCGGGCACGGCGCCTTCATAGAGCGCCTTCGCGCGGCCTGTCGCCTCGCATCCTTTCATCACCATCCTGTTATGGCCGTCTGGATAGAGCTCGAAAATCGTATCCCTGTAATCGTCGTTGATGAAGGTCGCCAATTCCGGGTGCAGGTTCGGCAAATGGTAGGATTCGTTGAAATTATCGCGGATCACTTTCCAGTTGCATTTCACGTCGGCGCTAAGCCAGAGCACGCGCGTCCATTTCTCCATACCGTAGCGTTTTAATTCTTCCGGCAGCGGACCGAGCCAGTCCAGCAAAGGCCTGGCCTTCTGGTCCATGTTGAACCAGACGAAGCCGCCCCATATCGCGCAGGGCAGTTCGATAAGATGCACCTTGCCGCACGGATTGCCGCCGGTGAAATCCTCAGCGTCCTGGACGAACAAAAGGCCGCCATCCGGGCCATATTTCCAGCCGTGATAAGAGCAGGTGATGGTGGGCGCGCCGCCCGCATCGGTGAACACAAGACGGTTCCCCCGATGCCGGCAGGCATTGTAGAACGCCTTTACCGATCCATCGGCTTGACGAACCATGATGACGGACTCGCGCGCGATGTCATGCTTGATCCAATCACCCGCCTCTTCCAGCTGCGCCACCATGCCGCCGATGTGCCAAGTCCTAGTCCAGAGCTTGTCCCATTCCCGCTGCGCCCATTCCGGCGAAAAATAGCGATCGGGGGTGATGACGTCGCCCCGCACGGCGGGATCCATACCGGGCCTGCGCGGCCCTAAAAAGGTGTCATCGGGCATATGAAGTCCTAGTCTACCAATAGTCTCTGAGTTGGCGTTGGCGGCGGCTCCGTGTCACCTTGCTGAAAGCATAGGTTTACACCCGAAACGGCGGGGCTGCATGCTCTGTTTCGTTGCAACATTAAGGCGAGTTCAGAATGCGAAGGCTTGAGGGCAAGGTCGCGCTCGTCACTGGCGGCACGTCCGGCATCGGCGCGGCGACAGTGAAGCGCCTGTCGGCCGAGGGCGCGCGTGTTTTTTTTACCGGGTCCAAGGCTGAGGCGGCGGCTAAAGTCACCGCGGAAACCGGCGCGCAATTCGCTGCGCACCGGGTTGAAGATCATAAAGCTTGGCCCGGCCTCATCGAAAGCATCCTGGCGACCTATGGCCGCTTGGACATCGCCTTCGCCAACGCGGGGATGGAAGGCGGCGACACCAATATCGAGGACGTCTCGGTCGAAGCCTGGAATCAAATCGTCGCGGTGAACCTCACCGGCGCCATGCTCACGGCGCAACATTCCGTGCGCGCCATGAAAAACAATCCGGGCGGAGCAGCCGGCTCTATCATCCTCAACTCGTCAATGAACGGGATTCTCGCGCTGGGCGGCAATGTAGGGTACTCCACCACCAAGGGGGCGTTGCGCACGCTCGCCAAATCCACCGCGATGCATTGCGCCCAAAAGCAATACAATATCCGCTGCAATTCGATTCATCCCGGCGTCATCGAAACCCAATTGATCAAGGACGCCATCGCCACGGCGCCGGACCCGGATGCGGCGCGCGCACTTCTCTCCAGCATCTCACCCATGAAGCGCCTCGGCACGGTCGAGGATGTAGCGGGTCTGGTGGCCTACCTTAGCTCGGACGAAGCGTCCTTCATCTCCGGCGCCGAATATTCCATCGACGGCGCCTCAACAGCTGGTCTGGCGGGGATTTGACATGACGCAAAACGGTGCCCACCGCCTCTCCGGTAAAGTAGCGCTCGTCACCGGCGCCTTGCGCGGCATCGGCTTGGCCGTGACCGAACGCTTCCTGGCCGAAGGCGCTAAGGTTGTGCTCACCGACCTCAAGGCGGACGACGATCCAGAAGTGGCGCCGCTTTTAGCGCGTCTTGGCGCCAACGCTTCCTATTTTCAGATGAACGTCGCCGAGGAAGCCGACTGGAAACGCGTTGAGGCGCGAGTCCGCGCGAACCAAGGCGCGTTGCATGTGCTGGTGAACAATGCCGGCGTGGATGCTGTCTGCCCTGTCGATCAATTGGAATTCGCGGCGTGGCGCCGCGTCATGTCGATCAATTGCGACGGCGTGTTTTTAGGGATCAAAACCTTCACGCCCTTGATGACCGAGTCTGGAACTGCGTTTCGCGGCGGAGCGAGCATCATCAATGTCAGCTCCATCATGGGCATTGTCGGCTATATCGACACCACCGCCTACAATGCCAGTAAGGGCGCCGTGCGGCTGTTGTCGAAGTCCGCCGCCATCGAATTCGCCCGCAAGCGGATTCCGATTCGCGTCAACTCCCTGCATCCCGGCTTCGTGTTCACGCCGCTGCTCGACATCGGCATGCAACGTTATGTCGATAAAGGCGCAGCGCAAAAGGTCGACGATCTAATCGCCGGGCTAGCAGAAGCGACGCCAAACGGACGCGTCGCCGACGCCAGCGAAATCGCCGCCGCCGCTTTCTTTCTCGCGTCGGAGGACGCGAGCTATATGACCGGCGCCGAGCTGGTCATCGATGGCGGCTGGACGGCGCAATGATCAAGGAACCCGAGCATGGATAAGTCGCTTCACGGGGCAATCGCTCTTGTCACCGGCGCGGCGGGCGGCATTGGCCGCGCCATCTGCGCCCAAATGCAGGACGCCGGGGCCATCGTCATCGCCACAGATTTGGCGACGACGAAACCGGACGTTCCTTGCGAAATTTATCTCCAGCATGACGTCGCCGATCCGGCGCGCTGGGCCGAAATCGCCAAGGAGGTCGAGCATCGCTATGGCAAGCTCGATTGTCTCGTGAACAATGCCGGCTATTCGATCGTTGAATCGATCGAAGGCACCAGTCTCGACGCCTGGCGCAAGGTGCAGGCGATCAATGTCGAAAGCATTCTGCACTCCTTGCATGTCTTCACGCCAATGCTGCGTAAAGCCGGTGCATCGCGTCCAGGCGGCTCTTCCATCGTGAACCTCTCTTCAGTGGGCGGCCTACGCGGCGCGGCGTTCAACGCCGCCTATTGCACCTCCAAGGGCGCAGTGAAGCTGTTCACCAAATCCGCCGCGATCGAGTTCGGGGTTCAGAAATGGCCCATCCGCGTCAATAGCGTGCATCCGGGCGGCATCGAAACGCCCATGATGTTCGGCATCATGGATCGCTATGTTGAATTGGGCGCCGTGCCGAGCATCGAGGCCGCGCAAGCGGGCGTCGTGACTAGCCATCCGATCGGCCGTCTGGGGCATCCGGAGGAGATCGCCGCGGGCGTCGTGTTCCTGTGCTCGCCGGGCGCCAGCTTCATGACCGGCTCGGAACTGGTTATCGACGGTGGTTTTACCGCGCGCTAGTTCTCGAGCGACGCCAAGAATTTGCGTGTGGCGCGGGCGACCGCAAGAGCCCGTTCGCCCGGATCAGCATAAGCCTCCCGCAGCGCCTTGGAGCGCAGTTCCACGCTCAAGGGCAGATCGGCCGGCAACGCGCGGACGAAATCCCCAACTGCCAATGCGCCTTCGCCGACCTGCATGCGGTCATCCACAGCCTCACGAATAATGCCTTCCGCATCATCCTTGGCCGGCCCTTCGGCCGGGGCATCGCAGATCTGCGCGTAGGACAAAAGATGCGTCGGCGCAGCGCGCAAATCCTGGGCCGTGCCGCCGGATCGCGCCCAATGCAGCGTGTCGGCCAACAAAGCGACT
>JBEVJO010000050.1:0-4852 GCA_040510175.1 Caulobacterales bacterium | reverse complement strand
CGGACGACGGCGCCAGCGCTATCGTGCATGGCGATTATCGCTGCGATAATCTGATTTTCCATCCAATCGAGCCCCGCGTGCTCGCCGTCCTCGATTGGGAGTTGTCGACGCTCGGCCACCCGCTGGCGGACTTCGCCTATCACGCCACCATGTATCGCATGCCGCCTTACATTGTCGCGGGGCTGGGCGGGGCAGATTTGGCCGCGTTGAATATTCCCAGCGAAGAGGATTATGTCGCCGCCTATTGCCGCCGGACTGGCCGCGCCGGCATTGCGCATTACGATTTCTACGTCGCCTTCAACTTCTTCCGCCTCGCCGCAATCTTTCACGGCATCAAAGGACGGGTGGTGCGCGGCACCGCAGCGTCTGCACAAGCCAAGGAGCGCATCAAGCACGTGCCCGAATTGATGGCGCTTGCCTGGGCGCAGGCCGTCAAAGCCGGCGCATGAGTGTCTCCGCCGACCTGTCCAACAAACGCGCGCTGATCACCGGCGCATCGAGCGGCCTTGGGAAACACTTCGCGCGCGTGCTGGCCAAAGCGGGCGCGCATGTGGTGCTGGCGGCGCGGCGTTTGCCAATACTGGAAAAGAGCGTCAAGGAAATTGAAGCGGACGGCGGGAAAGCTTCCTGTGTCACGCTGGACGTCACCGATCCGGACTCCATCAGCGCCGCGATCGCCGCAGCCGGCCCTATCGACATTCTGATCAACAATGCCGGTGTGACGGACACAAAAGCATTGTTGTCGCGCAGCGCGGAAGATTTCGACGCCATTTTGAACGCCAATCTTCGCGGCGCGTATCTGGTCGCGTTGGAGGCGGCCAAGGCCATGCAGACGTGCGGCGCAAGCGGCTCGATCATCAATGTCGCATCAATCTTAGGGCTGCGCCAAGGCGGCGGGGTGACGCCGTATGCGATCTCCAAAGCGGGCGTCATCCAGATGACGAAGCAATTCGCGCTGGAGCTGGCGCGCTTTAACATTCGCGTGAATGCGCTCGCGCCCGGCTATATCGCCACCGAACTGAACGAGGATTTCTTCGAAACGGACGCGGGCGCGGCGTTGATCAAACGCATCCCACAGCGGCGGCTGGGCTCCTTGTCCGATCTTGATGGCCCGCTTCTGCTGCTGGCGTCCAACGCCTCCGCCTACATAACTGGCAGCATCATCGAGGTGGATGGTGGCCACCTGGTGTCAGGGCTTTAAGGCTCCCCGTGGGCTGCAACGCTTTTTATCGTTAAACAATATGGTGCGGGCGGTCGGAGTCGAACCGACACTCCTTTCGGAACTGGATTTTGAGTCCAGCGCGTCTACCAATTCCACCACGCCCGCAACGCGTAGCCGGTCCAAAAACCGGGGAGGGCGGTATTTGCGGCGCTACGGCCGTTTGGTCAAGTGCCCAGGTGGAAACCGCTGGCCTTAGCCGACCGACGGCGCGCTGGCGGCTTCGGATTTGGCCCTAGCCAGGACTTTGCGCGCTTGCCGCCGCTTCCAATAGCGAGCGCCATAGTACCCCGCCGGGACCAGCACGAGCAGCCAGACCGCCAGTATCGAAAGGATGGTGACCATCGCCGCCAGGCCCGCCACGATGTTGGGCACGATGTCCTTGAACGCCTGCACCAAAGGCTCGAAAGCGCCGGAGGCGACTGCGAGGGTCTGAGACCGGTAGTCGATCTCCAGTACAGACATCGCCACGCGCTGACGCATCACGGCCAGTTCCGATTCCTGGGAATCAATGACCCCCTGAACGCGGGCCAGTTCGCGCTCCACGTCCAACAGGTCGGATAGTTTGCCCGGCCGGGATGCGAGCAAATTTTCCAGGCGCGTGCGCAGGATTTTCTGCGCGTTCAATTGAGCGCTGGTGTCGACGATGGCGCGGGTGAGGTCTTCCGACGTCACGGTGTTCTCACGAACACGTCCCTTGGCGTCTTTGGCGTCGGTTTCGATCTGCGCGCGGAACTTGGCGAGCCAAATGGGCGCGGCGCGCAGGGACAAATGCGCGCTGACGGAATCCTCGCCATAGGACTGGTTCGAGGCGCCGAGCACCTGGCAGACTTGCGGCCCGGCGGCGAGGCAGGCTTTCTCGTGCGTCTTCGCGAGCGCCGGTATGCTCTTCAGCGGCGCTTCGATCCCCATGGCATAGGCATAGGCGAGCATGACCGGCCCCGCGGGCGTGTTGGCCTGCGCGGGCTGTGATGGCGCATCTGCCTTTGCAGCGCCGCCAACGGCGTCCTGTGCGGCGATTTCGCGTTCCATCGCGATGCCGGCGACGGGCGCCGCTTCCGGTGAAGCCGTTTTTGCTCCGCCATAGCCATCGCTGCGGCTGCAGGCGTTCAGCGCCGCGATGCCGATGAGGGCGGCAAGAACTGGGGCAACAAAATGCATTGGGGTACGCATGGACGCGCTCCTAAAGGGAACGCGCCGAATTGAACCCCGAATTACGGCTAATTCAAGCGCTTGCGCTTTTTGAGCGGCTGCAGCGGCGGCGGCAAGGGCGCGATGGGAATACCATCCTCGATCAGCTCTTTGGCTTCTTCAGGCGTGGCTTCGCCAAAGATCGGGCGTTCCTCGATCTCGCCATCATGCATTTGCCGCGCCTGTTCGGGGAATTTGTCGCCGACATCGTCGAAATTGTCCTCGACGTGTTTGCGCATGGCGGCGAAGAATTGCTGCCTTTGCTCAGGAGACGGACCGGACGAGCGGTCTTTGTCGGTGCGCGCAACGGATGGGGCTACAATTGCCTTTTTGACGTGTATGTCGCCGCAAACCGGGCATTCCAGCTGGCCCTTCTTGGACTGCTTGTCGAACTCGTCTGAGTTGCGGAACCAGGCTTCGAACTCGTGCTCGGCCGGACAAATGAGGGAATAACGGATCATGCGGCGCTCATGGACCTGTAAAGGTGCGCTCCAAGTTAAAGGCCGGCACCTTTCGCCGCGCCTCGGCCGCTTGGTCAAGGTCAATTTGCGCCACAATCACGCCCGGAGCGTCGTCAGCCGCTTCCGCTAACACTTTGCCCCAGGGATCGACAATCATCGAATGGCCCCAGGTGGAGCGTCCGTCTTCGTGGGTTCCGCCCTGCGCCGCGGCGATTACGAAACTGCCGGTTTCGATCGCGCGGGCGCGCAACAGGACTTCCCAGTGCGCTTCGCCGGTGGGGCGGGTAAAGGCGGCGGGGACGGCGAGGATTTCGGCGCCGCTCTGCGCCAGCTTGCGGTACAGCGCCGCGAAGCGCAGATCGTAACAGATAGACAACCCTAGCTTCGGTCCATCCAGATTAGCGACAACGGCCTCTGTGCCCCATTCTATATAGTCGGATTCGCGATATTTCTCGGCGCCTAGATCGACATCGAATAGATGGATCTTGTCGTAGCGCGCGGTGATCTGCCCTTCAGGGCTGAACACAAGACCGCGATTGAAAATTTTGATCGGGGCCGACGCAAACGCGGCAGAACCCAGATGCAGCCAGATCTTGTGTTTTCGCGCCATCGCCGCCACCGCCTGAATGGCGGAGTCGTTTTCATCGCGGGCTGCATTGTCGAAACGGCGGTGGGCGTTACGCTCCAGGCAGGTGGTCATTTCCGGCGTCGAGACCAATTGCGCGCCGCGCGCGGCCGCGTCCGCCACCAAAGGCGCGAGATCGTCTATGTTCCGCGCGGGCGTAATGCCTGAACGCATCTGGATCGCGGCGATGGTGAAAAGTCTGCTCATGCGGCCGTCAGCAAGGCGTCAAGCTTGCCGGCCGATTCCAGCGCATAGAGGTCATCGCAACCGCCGACATGCTGACCACGGATGAAAATCTGCGGATAGGTGGTGCGCCCGGAGCGCTGGATCATCTCTTGGCGTGTGCCAGGGTCACCGGCGCCTATCTCCTCAAACGCCGCGCCCTTGCGGCGCAAAAGCGCCACGGCGCTGGTGCAATAGCCGCAGCCGGGACGCGTGTAGATGACGATTTCGGAAGTTGAGGCGGACACGAACGAAAAGCTCCTTGGTGGCTCAGATCATATAGGCGTTGCTTTTGGGCGGACAACGCGGGTCAGGCAAACCACATCCACGCGCGCCGCGCCAGCCCGCTTTAAAGCGCGGGCGCAGGCTTCAATTGTTGCCCCCGTTGTGAACACGTCGTCGACCAAAAGCACATTATTTCCAAGGATTAGGCCCTTGTAATCTGCCTTCACGCGAAAAGCGCCATGCACGTTGCGGGCGCGCCCGGCGGCGGACAGGCCGCCTTGGCTGGGGGTTTTGCGGCTACGGATAAGCACGTCCGGTCGCCACGCCCGTCCGACTCGCTTCGCTAGCGATTGCGCTAGCCAAGCGGCCTGGTTGTGGCCGCGCCGGATCAGCCGCGTGTAGTGCAAGGGTGTCGGCAGAATGAGATCTGCCGTGGCCGCGAATGGCGCCGCTACGGACAGCCAAGCGGCGAACGTCGGCAAACCATCGCGACGTCCGCCATGCTTCAAGTCCAAGACGAGCTTGCGCGATACATCATCATAAGCGAGCGCCGCGCGGGCGCGATCGAAATCCGGTTTGCGCGCTTCGCAAGCAAGGCACAACGCGTCCGGACCTTGATCCGCTTCAAACGGAAATCCGCAAATGGCGCAGCAGGGCTCCGTCAGGAAAACCAGGCTCGACCACAACTCGGGTTCGATATGGCCTGCGTGCGCGACATAGTTGCGCGAGAGCAAGGAGTGTGCGGGCCATATCAGATCGAGCGTACGCTCACCGAGAGCACGCGCACCCTGCCACCCCGCCTTGATAAAGGGTTTGACCGCGGCGAACGACGCCAGCGCAGACAGCTTGAAACGATGTGCGCCAGACGCCGTCAGCCGCGTTAGATTCATGCGCTGTGTGGCGCTTCGA
>JBEVJO010000049.1:0-3378 GCA_040510175.1 Caulobacterales bacterium | reverse complement strand
GGTCAAACCGCGAAACTAACCTTCCGTATGGTGGACGAAACCGTTAGCCCCACTGATGCGGCGGCGGGGCGTATTCCGCCGATTTCAGAGCTCCTACCCTCGGACAATCCCGCGGAGCCGGCGGTTGTCGTGCGCAAGCGGGCCTTGGTCTCCGGCGACGACCTCACCGACGCGCAGCCGAGCTTCGACCAATTCGGCGAGCCGGTGGTGTCCTTCCGCTTTAACGGCCGGGGCGCGCGCCTGTTCGGCAATGCGACTCAGACCAATGTGGGCAAACGCTTCGCCATCGTGCTCGACAACAAGGTGTTGTCGGCGCCGGTGATCCGCGAGCCGATCCTTGGCGGCTCCGGTCAGATCTCCGGCAGCTTCACCACCGACAGCGCGAACGATCTGGCGGTTCTGCTGCGCGCGGGCGCGTTGCCGGCAAAGCTCGACACCATCGAACAGCGCACGATCGGACCGGAATTGGGCGCCGATTCGATCAAGGCCGGGATGCTGGCCACCGCGTTGGCGGGCGTCGCCGTTATCATCTTCATGGCGCTGGTTTATGGCCTGTTCGGCTGGTTCGCCAATGTCGCCTTGGTCGCCAATATGTTCCTTTTGATGGGCATCATGTCCTTGATCGGCGGCACGTTGACCCTGCCGGGGATCGCCGGGATCATCCTGACCATGGGCATGGCGGTCGACGCAAACGTGCTGATCTATGAGCGAATGCGCGAGGAACAGCAGGCCGGCAGGAATGCGGCGCTGTCCATTGAGGCCGGTTTCAATCGCGCGCTTTCGACGATTTTGGACGCCAACATCACGACCGTGCTGGCGGCCGCCATCTTGTTCCAGTTCGGCGCGGGGCCGGTGCGGGGCTTCGCCGTCACGCTGGTCATCGGGGTGCTGACCTCCGTCTTCACCGCCGTTTTGATTTCGCAATGTCTGATCGCCTGGTGGTTCAAGAGCACCAAGCCCAAAACCATTCCGATTTGAGGGTTCGCCATGGCTGAGAACACAAGCAAATGGTGGCCCCTCGGGCGGCTCATCCCGAAAAAGACGCATTTTCAGTTCGTGGGCATCGCGATCCCCGCGGCGATCTTGTCGATCGTCCTGTGCGGGGTCGCGCTGACTTCGCTCGTGCTGTCCATGGCCAGCTTTCCGCGCGCTCATCCATACGGCTTAAACTTTGGCGTCGACTTCAAGGGCGGCAATCTGATCGAAATTGCCTCGAAAACGCCGATCGATTTGGATAAAGCCCGCGCCGCTTTGGAGGGACTTAATCTAGGCGACGTTCAGGCGCAGGATTTCGGTTCGCCGACGCAAGCCTTGGTGCGCTTTGAAACGCCGGTGGGGACGAACGCCGCCGAGGTGATCGAGCACGCCCAAGACACGTTGAAAAGCGCCCTGGGCAATATCGAAATTCGCCGCGTCGAAAGCGTCGGTCCGAAGGTCTCCAAGGAATTGCTGACTGGCGGCCTGTTGGCGCTGGGCGGCGCCATCCTGATGCAGCTTGCCTATGTCTGGTTCCGCTTTGAATGGCAGTTCGGCATGGGCGCTGTGATTTCGCTGTTGCACGACGTCATTTTGACCATCGGCTTCTTTTCGCTGACCAAGATGGAGTTCACGCTCACTTCCATCGCCGCGCTGCTCACGATCATCGGCTATTCGATGAACGATACCGTCGTGGTGTTCGACCGCTTTCGCGAGAATTTGCGCAAGTACAAGAAAATGTCGATCCGGGACATCATCGATCAATCCCTGAACGAAACGCTGTCACGAACCATCGTCACCGGCATGACCGCCTTGGTCGCGTTGCTTGGCCTAGCCGTTTATGGCGGCGCGGCGCTGCAGCCTTTCGCCATCGTGATGATTTGGGGCATTTTGATCGGCACCTATTCGTCGATCTATGTCGCCGCGCCGACCGTGCTGTTGTGGGGCGTCGGTAGCATCCGAAAAACCAAAGCGGAAAAGGCGGCCGAGGACGACGCGGCGGCGCGGGTCCGGCCGTAGCCAGACTAGTTTGCTGGCGCTGTTGGTTCGTTGAAGTCGTTCAGCAGCACCACGCTGGGTTCGTGCTGGCGCGCCTCGAAGGCATCCATCTGGCAGTAAGCGATCACGATGATGCGGTCGCCGGGCTGCACCAGACGGGCGGCGGCGCCGTTGACGCCGAACGTCTTTGAGCCGCGCGGCGCTTCGATCGCATATGTGGTGAAGCGGGCGCCATTATTGATGTCGAGCACGTCGACCTGCTCATTCGGCAGGATATTGGCGGCGTCCAGAAGATCGCGATCGATCGAGATCGAGCCTTCATAATGCATGTCCGCCATCGTGATGGTGGCGCGGTGCAACTTGCCTTTCAGCATGGTGACGAGCACGGACAAAACCTTTCGCCTGGAAGCGCCAAAAGGGCGGTCTGTATGCGCATATGTGCTGAATGATTGAGGATTGCAAATCCCGAGAAACATCAGCCTGTGATCACTGAAAGCGGTTCCAGCTTGACGCGCCGCGCTGCGGCTTCGATATCCCCGGTATGAAACCAATTCACGTGATCGGTGGCGGCTTGGCTGGCTCTGAGGCCGCGATGCAAATCGCCCGCGCCGGACTTCCCGTCATTTTGCACGAAATGCGCCCCGAGCGGGCCACCGACGCGCACAAGACCGAATTCTGCGCTGAATTGGTGTGCTCTAATTCTTTCCGGTCGGATGATTCCGAAGCCAATGCGGTGGGCTTGCTGCACGCCGAATTGCGCGCGGCGGGATCGATCATTCTGTCCTGCGCCGATGCGCATCAGGTGCCGGCCGGCGCGGCTTTGGCCGTGGACCGCGATGGCTTTGCGCAAGCCGTGACGGCCAAACTTGAGGCTGAACCGCTGATCCAGATTATGCGGGAGGAAGTGACGGCGCTGCCGCCGGAAGATTGGGACAGTGTGATCATCGCGACCGGGCCGCTGACCTCGGCGAAGCTGGCGGATGGCATTCTCGGCCTTACTGGAGAGGATTCACTGGCATTCTTCGACGCCATCGCGCCGATCGTGCATCACGGCAGCATCAATTTCGACATCGCCTTCATGCAGTCGCGCTACGACAAGTCGGGCCCTGGCGGTGACGGTGCCGATTACATCAATTGCCCGATGGATAAAGAGCAATACGAAGCCTTTATCGATGCGCTGCTGGCCGGTGAAAAAACTGAGTTCAAGGATTGGGAAAAGAAGACGCCGTATTTCGAGGGCTGTCTGCCGATCGAAGTGATGGCGGAACGCGGCCGTGAAACGCTGCGCTTTGGACCGATGAAGCCAATCGGACTGACGAACCCCGCGACAGGCCGCCGCCCGTGGGCGGTGGTGCAGCTGCGGCAAGACAACGCGCTTGGCAGCTTGTTCAACATGGTCGGCTT
>JBEVJO010000048.1:0-5480 GCA_040510175.1 Caulobacterales bacterium | reverse complement strand
GATCGGCTCGTTGGCATGATCACGGATCGGGATATCGCTATGCGAGCGGTCGCTGAGAAGCGGGCGCCCGACACTTCAGTCGGCGACGTGATGACTAGGGACGTGCACTATTGCTTTGAAGAAGACGATATTGAGACGGCGTCCGAAAAGATGAGCGCGCTGCAAGTGCGCCGCTTGCCGGTGTTGAATCGCGACACACGTCTCGTCGGCGTTATATCGCTTGGAGACATCGCGCGATCGGGCGATCCCGAAAACACTGGAGAGACGCTCGGCGCTATCTCCACACCCGCGATTCAAAGTCACTGAGGGTAGCCGCGATGAAGCGCGCCTTGCTTGTTATCGGACCGATGGCGCTGTTGGGGTTGGCCGGCTGCGCCGCGAACAACAATGACCCTGCCGCGACTCCCACTGCAACGGACGCGGCGCCCGCGATGTCGCCGCAGGGAAGCGCGCCATCGGGTGAAATGACGACGCCGCCGATCAATCCATCAACGCCGACGCCGCCCGGAATCGATCCGGCGCCCCCAAGCACTGTGCCGCCGGAAAAAATGCCCGAATAGGTGGGCTCAGATCATCACTTCGTAGTGGATGGGTTTGTAGGAGAAGTTGTTGCTCTGGCCCGCAGAACACGCGGTGAGGCCGATGATCAGATCCATGCGCGCCTTGATGATCATGTAATCGCCGGCTTTGCTGAGCGGCGATTCGACGGAGATGGCGCCGCTCGCTCCATCAACCTGCACATTCATGAAGACGTTCAGCGCCACCGGGATCTGATCCGGCTTGATACCGTAAGGCTCCAGCGCCGCAGCGAGATTGCCGAAACAACCGCGATGCGGATGTTTGTCGCCATACAGGATGCGAAACATCTCAGCGGAGCAGGGCGACAAAAGAAAATCATGCCGTCCAACCGTGTCCTCGACAACCTCAAACAACACATTGCTGCGATTGGAGTAAATCGGATCGCCTTTGCTGATGAGGAAACGGCTTAGATAATCGAGCGTGCGGCCCGACGAAATCGCTTCACCCGTGTCCGCGGCATTGAAGGCGAGCAAATCCGCGACCTGCTGACCCTGCGGATCTATGATCTTTAGTGACTGACCTTTTGATAGTGTAAACCCTACCGCGCTGCGCGGTGGGATTTCACGCAGCATCTTCGGTCTCCAAGGCATTCTCCGAATGGACGTGAAGGGGACAGCGCCACAGACCGCTAACATTCCGGCCGCTATATTGGCGCGCCTCCGATATTTCTCCGTGTGAGGCGAGCATTGGATTGATTGATCCGTTGAACTTCTGATCTCGGTCCATGATCGCGGATTTGAGGCGTTGATAGCGGCCTGCATTGCGCAGCATTTCAAATTGTTCGTGCAGATTGAAAACCAGCGCGGAGTGCGGAAAGCGGCGTCCTGGCCGACTCGCATTGGCGTGCAGGCCGATCACGAAAAAGGCGCGTCCGGCGAGAGAAAAGCTGAAATGGGGCGATTGTGGATCGGGATTGACACGCTTGTCATAAGAAAAACCGCGCCAAACGTCCTTATCATGCAACGATTGCAGTCGTTCCCAGAGCGCCTTTTCAAATTCTTTTTCGCTGAGCCTGCGATTGCGGCGAAAAATGACGACCAAGCTCGTGAAGAGGGTGGGGCGTTGAGCGTACTCGTCCGCAAACTGTCGTAACTCTTCGTGGAGGCGTAAATCGTCCCATGCCGAAGTAATATCGCGCGCAATGACGACTTGTAGCTGCTTTTTGGTCAACGCTGACTTCGCTGCGACGCATGGAAAATGCTCGTCGCGAACAAAAGCTTCAAACTGCCTACGTAAACTAGCGCTCGCAGGCGCGAGTGTGCGGCGGTTCAAAAAATAGCTCATATCGTTCCCAGCGGACGTTTCCGGCAGGGGTAACGCCGGCATTGGCAATGCGTTGCTCTGGGCAACGTTTTTTACTGTAAAGCGTTCAACCATCCCGTGCGTCGTCCCTGAGCGGCATCTTCGAATAGCTGTGCGGCCCACCGAAGGGGTGTGGCATTGGTCAAAAAGATAAAGTCGTTTCACTCTATGGATGGCGCAGGCAGAAATCACCCTCCGGATGCTCATGCCTATATCATCGACATGCTCGAACAACTTTATTCTTTAGCGGTCGATACCGGCCTGGAGACGCTCGCCGCCGCCATTGATGTTGTGATCGAAGGCGAGGAGGCGGATGTCGAAGTCGAACCAGGGCTAACATAAGCCGCCACCGCATCAGCAAGCGCCTGGGTCAACTTAATCCGGTCACGCCATGTCAAATCCACTGCCGGGCCTGTGTCTGTCTTGTTAACGTCGACGATATAGATGCGGCCATCATCGCGGTCTCGCAGCACGTCGAGCGCTCCCCACTGCAGCTTCATGACGGCGCAGAAGCCTTCGATTAGCGTCGTTTCGGCGGCAGTGAAAACTTCCGACACTTCTAAATATTTGACCGTCGAATTGTGAATTGAGAAGCGCTTCGAGATTGGCTTGGTTTTGCGGATCACCGCGACTGGCTTTCCGCCGACGATGGATGTTCGCAAGTCGACAGCCATTCCATTTTCGGTGGCGTTGACCAGCTTTTCGTAGCTTTTACCTGTCTTTGCAACAGCAGGGCAGCGAACAATCCGCCCATCATGCGCGCCATTGATCTGGCCTTTTTCGACGGCCAACTTGTCGTAAACGTTTGGATCGACGCTTAATCGATATCCAACGGCTTCATCAAAAGCTTCCGCGACGCGGCTTTTTGATATGTCGGTGCAGCGACCGTTGACGTATTCAAATGTGGAGCTCAAAGGCGCGCTCCAGGTGGAATCGTCGAAATAAAAATGGATATCGGCGTCTGTTTCGGACCGCGCAAATCGGAAGCCTGCCCAGCTGACAGCCGCCCAAATCACGTACCAAGGACGCGGCGTATCCGGAGCGAACCAGATCTGGGGCGAACTTGGATAAGCCATGCGTCGGAGGCCTGCCACGGTCCGGACTAAGATATAATAGCCCAGCCATTTGACGATCTCGATTGGCGTAATGATTTCTGAGGTGAGCAACGTGCCGTTTTTACGGACGATGATGCCCTTTGAGGTCAGCTTGAATTCGGCAAGCCACCAAAAGGAGCGCGTGCTCATCAGAAACACCATCGTCAAGCCCGGGGCGAACGATGCTTTATACTTCCTATTGTTTCGGTTTGCCGAATTGAAACGCAGGACAGCTTTCGCGCGTTGTTCTCTCAAATCGCAATTCGAGGTCGCTTTGTCAAAAAAGAGAAGCTTTCTACGCAGAATTACCGTGCGCAGCGTTATGGCGGTCAATCGCGATCAGATTGGCTTCACAGCGGCCGGAGTCGCATTCTATGCACTATTGTCAATCTTTCCCGGCATGGCGGCGCTGATTTCGTTATGGGGCTTGGCGGCGGACCCCTCACAAATGGTGCATCAGCTCATTCTACTTGGCCGTCTTTTGCCCCATGATACTGTTCAGCTCATAAGTGACCAGGCGCATCAGATCGCCACCGCCGATCGTGGCGCGATCGGGGTGAGTTTCGTGGTGAGTTTGGCTTTGGCGTTCTTCAGCGCGTCGGCTGGAATGCGGGCGCTGATGCAAGCGCTAAACCTCGTTTATCATTCTCCCGAAACGAGAGGCATTGTGCAGTTTTATGCAACCGCTTTTGCGATGACCGTTGTGTTGTCGGTCGGCGTGTTGGCAGCTTTGGGCGCGATCATCCTTGTACCTCTGGCTTTAAATGCAATGGGTCTCGGCAGCGTGTTGGAGCCGATTTTGGATTTCATTCGCTGGCCAATCTTGTTTATCGGCGCATGGGCCGGCATCGCGGGGTTGTATCGCGTGGCGCCGAATAGAGAGGACGCTGCTTGGCGCTGGATCGCGCCGGGAGCTGGCGCCGCCGTGGTAATCTGGCTGATCGCTTCCGTGGCGTTTTCCGTCTATGTGCAGAACTTCGCCCACTACAATGAAACCTACGGCTCTCTTGGCGCGGTAGTAGCGCTGATGCTCTGGTTTTGGGTGTCTGCCTTCGTATTGTTGTTCGGCGCCGAACTCGCGGCGGCGATGGAGCGCGAAAGCCGACCGCATCGGCCGACTTAATTCAGCGGGCGTTTAATCTGGTTGGTTTAACCTTCGTGCAATCCCTTCTATCGGGATCGCAACGAGGCAGACCATATGCACGATACTTATGATTGGCCGCGCCCTACATCAACGCGAATTACATGGCCGAAGAAGGCGACCGAACGGGCGCCGCCGGGCTTATGCGGCTGGCGAACGCCTGAGATCCAACGATCAGGCTTTCTGTTCGGCCTTGGCGGAGTCCAGTGCGCGCCGCGCCGCATAAAGTGCGATTGCCGCTGCTGCGGACACGTTCAGGCTTTCCATTGCGGCGGCGATGGGAATTTTGACCGTCCAGGTGCAGGAGGCGGCGATGCTGGGCCGCACGCCTTTTCCTTCGGAACCCAGGACGATCGCGGTGGGCTGGCCGTCCAGCACGTCTTCCAGATTGCCTTCGGCGTCGCCCGACAGCGCGATGGTGACGTAGCCCGCGGCGTTCAATTGCTCGATCGCCTGCGACAGATTGGCGGCGCGATGTTCTTGCACCAATTCCACCGCTCCGGCGGCCGCCTTGGCCAGCGTGCCTGTGATCGGCGCTGCCTTGCGGTCTTGCAGAATCACCGCACGGGCGCCGAAGGCCGCAGCGGACCGAAACACGGCGCCGACATTCTGTGGGTCGGTGACTTGATCCAGCACAACCACTAAGCCGGCCGCAGGGGCCGCCACAGCATGCAGGGAGCGCTCAGGCAAAGGTTCGACGCGAACGGCGAGGCCTTGATGCACCGCGCCCGCCGGCAATTGGCCGGCCAACGAGTCCGGTTCGATGATCTCGGTCTGCACATCGCCGGGAAGCGGGTCCGGGAGGCGCTCGGCGCCGTTGCGGGTGGCGCACAGACGCAGGATCTTGCGGTCCGGATTGGCCAAAGCGGCCACAACCGGATGCACGCCCCACAGCCAATAGGGCGCATTGGGGTCGGCCGGTTCTTTGGTCCAGCTTCCGGCGGGCCCCCGTGCGTCCCGAGACTGCGGTTTTTGCCCGCGATTATTTCCTGGTCGGGTGCTGTTGCGCCCTTGCGACGGCCTCACTATAAGACGCCCTCCGTTGCGGGGGCGGCCTCTGGCTGGCGCGCAACAAACCCCGGGGCTGGGCTAGACGCCCTGGGAACCTTTTCGTCAAGAGTGCGCGGGTCTTAAGCGCGTTTTGGGCGGAAAAACGCTGTGCTCCGGGCTTCCCGGATCAGCCCGGCGGAAGGGTGGCCGAGTGGTTAATGGCAGCAGACTGTAAATCTGCCCGCGAGAGCGTACACTGGTTCGAATCCAGTCCCTTCCACCACGCAGTCCGGGCTGCGGGACCAATTTCCTGAATGTGGAAAAAACTGCGCTAGTTCCGGCCCTTTGCGCTGCCGGTCGGACAAAAGACGTGT
>JBEVJO010000047.1:0-2625 GCA_040510175.1 Caulobacterales bacterium | reverse complement strand
TCGGCGCGGCGATGCGCACGGCAAAGGAGGGCGGATCGCTGCTGCCGCCGAAGCATATCCTGAACTCGCCGACCAAACTGATGAAGTCGGAAGGCTATGGCTCCGGCTACGAATACGACCACGACGCGCCGGATGCGTTCTCCGGACAGGATTATTTCCCGGAAGCGCTGGGCCGGCAGACCTTTTACGACCCACCCGATCGCGGTTTTGAGCGCGAGATCCGCAGGCGGCTCGATTACTGGGCCAAGCTGCGCAAGGAACGAGAGCGAGGCCACCGCGAATGAACCGTTTCGAAAATTATCTGAGAGCGATGATCTGCGCCGTCGCGCTGACGCTGGCGTTCACGCTTTCCGCCGCCGCGGAAACGGTCGAGGTTGCCCCAGGCGTGCAAGTGACGAAGCGGACTTATAAAGCGCCGATCAACGAGCAGCCGTTCTTCGGCTTTACGGCCAAGAATTCGGAGCAGCAGGCCGCGGACGCAAACTTCGTCAACGCCATCATCCAGGCCGCCGGGACACGCGACAAGGCCTTTGAAGAAACCACCAAGCGCGGCTGGCGCGCGATCAACGCCAACAGAATGGGAGAGGCCGCGCAGCGCTTCAACCAGGCGTTTCTCATCTCGCCTGAACAGAGCGGCGTCTATCAGGGTTTTGCGGCCGTGACGCTGGCGCGCTTCAAGGACCTGGATGCCACGGAAGAACTGTTCAAGGTCGCGCTGAAACAGCCGCATCCGATGAAGGCGCTCAACGCCGACTATGGCCGTTTTCTCTTGGTTGCCAAGCGGCCGAAAGACGCGCAGTCGGTGCTGGAGCAGGCGGTCAAGGATGCACCTGACTTCGCCGATGCCTGGACCAACCTCGCCTGGGCGCGTTTCCAGAACGGCGACCAGGCGGCCGCCTGCGCCGCCGCGGAGGAGGCTGCCAAACAGCGCCCGTCCGCCACTTCCGCCGGTGATCTGACCGCGGTGCGAGACCGCGCGCAGTGCAAGTAGCGTCGGCTCGTGTTCTCCCGGCACGGCGCGAGCGGGACGCCAATGGACACCCCGCTCTGAAACCTCAGTTCGCCCTTGCGGGCGAGACCTCGCGCATCCAGCCAAGTATGGCTTCGAGCCTGGCGACTACATCTCTGGCCTCCAGCACCTGTTGCATCTTTTCGATTCCGACTTCCATGAGCTGGACGACGACATCGGCGAGCACGCCCGGCTCGCGCGCGTAGCGGTACAACGATTGCGGCGGCGCCGAATTGGTAAAGCCCTGGTACGCCTCGAAGATTTCGCGCGTGCGCATGAAGGCGTCCGCGTCCAAGGCACGTGTTTCCTCGATCGTCGCGACTTCGGCCGCCAGGAAGTCGCCATCGATCGGTCGCACGATAGCGGCTCGTTCGGAGCAGGAAACCTTCACGCGAAGATTTCCTTGTGGCGTTTCCACGCGGTGTATGATGTCGGCGATCACGCCGACTGAATGCAGTGCGTCGAAGTCCGGATCATCGTCGTCTGGCCGCTTCTGGGTGACCACCAGAAGCCGTCCGTCGCTGCTGGCAGCGCTCTCGATCGCTCGACGCGTCTTCTCGCGCCCGACAAAGATCGGCGAAATCAGTTGCGGAAAGAACACGACGTCTCGCATCGGGGCGATAGGAATGACGGCGTTCGCGCCGGGTGATCGGGCGGCCGATTTTCCGGGCTGAACTGCAATTGGCCGGCTCGAGTGAATGGCGGCCGATAACACGTTCCAGTCGTGAAAGCCCAATGTCCTGGCGACCAGTTCCAGGCTTTCGCTGTGGCTGACGGAGATCGATTTGGTTTTCAGCGCATCGCGCAGCGTCTGCGCCATGGCCTTGGCATCGCGGAAATCGCGCATGAGATAACCTCTGCTTCAGGCGAACGAGAATTGGTCAGATGCTTGCGTTACTGACTCGTTCGCCGGGGCAAAGGAGGCCGGGAGCGGCTCGATACATTCGCCAAGCCCAAAGGGCGCAAGCAGCAGGTTGTATCTACCCGGCAAAAATATGAACCCCGCCGATAATGCTGTCAACGTGTGCCGTTTGGTCGTCAGGCCGTTGCCAGCGGCTATTTCCGCGTCTTCACGAAGCTCAGAATCTCGTCGGTCAGATGACGTCTCTCCGGTGTTTCATCGAATATATCAGCGACATGTGACCGTGCCGCGCTGGCTGTTTCCTTGTATTAATGCCTTGCGTATATGTGTCAGAAATGGCACATTCCGGCAGTCAAATGATTGACCGCTCGAAAAAGCTTCCCGCCCGATTCTATGTCAGTTCGACGGGGCGAAATCATGTCCGGGACTGGATTCTTGAATTAGCTTCCGAAGACCGCCGCACGGTCGGGAAGGATATCCAGAAGGTAGAATTTGGCTGGCCAATCGGGCGTCCACATTGTGCTCCACTTGGGCATGGTCTGTGGGAAGTGCGGAGCGATCTCGATAGCAACCGGATTGCGCGGGTGGTCTTCTGCATGAGTGATGGTCACATGATCCTCTTGCACGGCTTCATCAAGAAGACGCAGAAGACGCCGCAGCAAGACATTGAGCTCGCGCTGAAGCGCAAACGAGAGGTGACTTGATGGTGAAGAAAAAGAAGGCACGCGTGAGCGAGGAAACGTTCGATGAATTC
>JBEVJO010000046.1:0-7977 GCA_040510175.1 Caulobacterales bacterium | reverse complement strand
AAGTTCTGCCGATCTTGGGTTCGGTGCTCTGCTGAGCGACGGCGGAGGCCGCGCCGCCGATCAAAGCAGCCGCGAGGCCGAATTTCAAAAGTCTGCGGCTCGTACGCGACGGCGCCATTGTGATCTCCCGCTTTTATTGGACATGTGTTCGCCCGCACGGTGGTGTTTGGGCAGGATTTGAGAAGGGTCGTAAGATTTAGAGAAGCCGGCCGGCGGCTCTAACCAAGAAATTCTGCGTTGCTTATGCGATGCAGTGCTAAGGGCCGCGCCCATGGCGGGCGCAGCCCTCAGTATGCGGCTCAAGCGCCGGCGATCGACGGAAACACATACGACTTATCGAGAAAGGCCTGCTTTGGTTCATACGCGCGCGCAAGGACACGGAATGATCCTTTTGGCGTCGGCAACCAGTTGGACTTGTCCTTCGGAGCGTCGTGCTGAAAGACCAATGTCAGACTGCCGTCGGGCGCCTTTTTCAGGCCGGGCGTGCGGTCATTGATGCCGTAGCGATTGATCGGGTTGTCTACCAAGAAGAAATTGGAATCATAGACGATGACCGACCAGAACCCATCGACCGGCGGTAATTGCCCGGCTGGGAAGGTAAGGGTGTAGCGTTTATCGCCCGTCAATTCAGCACCGTTCCCGTCGGTTAATGCGCTGAAATAGAGCGCCTCCTCGGCGATGTGCGCGCCGGGCCCGTACTGATCAACCGCAGCGCGCGCCAGCGGGTCCTTGATGAACTTGCTAATGCTGTAATTGGTTTTCCAGCCATTGGTGTTTTGCGCGAAGAGGTCTTTTTCGCGAATGCGCCTATACGCGTTCGTAAAGGCAGCTTCGAGGTCGGCCTTCGGCGGGGCTTTCTTTGCAAAGTCGTCGCTTCCTAAGCCTAGAACCGCAAACGTCTTGAAGGTTTCGGCTTCAGGTCCAGTCGGCGGATATTTCGCCACCAGCGCGTTCAATTCGTCGAAATAGGTGGGGCCTGCATCGGACAAATCGAGGGCCGGCAATACGTTCAAGGCGTCATTGACGATAATGCCCTTGGCTTTACCGGCCGGATAATTGCTCAGAGGTGCGAGTGTATATTCCAGTTGCACCTTTTGCGCAGCCGGCGCGTCCGCCACCGAGCGCACCAGCGTCCGCGTCAATACAAAGACGAGAGTTGTCGGCGATTGCACTTGCGTCACGCCGTCAGGTAGCGATCCCGTCCACCCCGGCCCCGTGATGGCGTAGGACCCAGCTTTGTAGCCGGTCTCGCGCGATCCGACATATTGGAAGGTGTTTTCGTAGGCATCGAGCAGTTGAATTGAGTAATAACGATCGCCGACATCCGGCACGTCAAGAATCACGGGTTCCTTGGCGATGTCCAGCCACGCATAACCGTAAATGGTGTCGATGTTCGGTCCAGGAACCTTGAGCGATGGCGTTGCGAGATTCGGATTGAGATAGAATTGATTAAGAGTTGAGCCACTTTTTTTCGCCAACTCCAAATAGCGTCCGGTCAGCACCAGCGGAAATCCCCAGATCGCGGCGTCTTCGGCCAGCGACGCGGACGCAGCAGGCGCCGGTTTTGAGCACGCTGCCGCCGAGATCGCGGTCGCGGCGCCCGCTAACATGAGATGCCGGCGAGACAAAACAAATTTATTCATTGATTTTTACTCCACTAGACGCGCGCCCGGCGCAAAATATCTGGCGCGCTCGCACGGATGACGAACGCGCCAGATATTTGCGCAAGAGAGGTCGAAGCGAAGCGCAGAAATCCTAAACTGCGAAAACGTCTTATGACGGATTATTCTATTCTTCTGACAAACAGTGCTTAGGTGAAATTGTCATAAGCATCGAAAAATAACTTGGTTTGGCTCCGGCCTCACGCCGCTTACACGAGCGCCCTGGAAGCGCTGATGTGGGTGGGAATTCCTGTTCCAGCGCTTGCGTTACGCAAAGTGCAATGGGGATTCGAAGTGCAATATATAAATGATGGGCGCCAAATTCGGAGTGCTGGAAGCGCCGCCGCAAAGGGCTTTCTGGCGGCTCTATTGGCGACGACCTCCTTAGGGTTTGCAGCGGGTGCGGCCCATGCTGAGGATGCTGCCGCTGGCACAGTGTTAAGCGGCGCTGAAGGCGCAGCCGCGTTGGCCGCGGCTGACGCACAAGCCATTGTGGTGACCGCGCGCCGCCGGGTGGAGAATGTTCAGGATGTTCCGATCGCGATTTCCACTCTGAGCGGCGAGCAAATCGAAGCCGCGGGCGCCTATCGCCTCGATCAGATCAAGCTGCTGACGCCCAGCGTGCAGAGCCTCAGCCTCAATCCGCGTAACGCCAATATCAATATCCGCGGGCTTGGCGCCAATGTGAACGTCACGAACGACGGCCTGGAGCAGGGCGTCGGCTTTTATGTGGACGACGTCTATTATGGGCGTTCGGGTCAAACCCAATTCGATCTGGTCGATCTGCAGCAAGTTGAAGTGCTGCGCGGACCTCAGGGCACGCTGTTCGGCAAAAACACGACCGCCGGCGCCATCGTCGTCTCCACCAAAGAGCCATCCTTTACGCCGGAAGGCACTATCGAGGTGAGCGGCGGGAATCTCGGCTACCAACAACTCAAGGCGGGCTATTCGGCGCCAATTATCGAAGACAAGCTGGCGTTCCGGATTTCTGCAGCGGGCACACACAGGGACGGATACATCCACAACGTCCATACGGGCGAAGACATCCACGATTATAACAATTTTACCGTGCGCGGGCAGTTGCTCGCGACGCCGACCGACAAACTTAAAATTCGCGCCATCGTGGATTATGGCATGCAGCGTCAGAATTGCTGCGCTCAGGTCCAAGCCGGCAAAGTCACGACCCGCATCGACGGTACGCCGCTGCCGAACGGGTTCGACGCCCGCGTTGCACGCATCGGCTATACGCCGCTGCCGGTCGATCCATTCTCCTACAACGTGGATCTCGATTCGTTGACCCGCACGCAGATGTATACCGGCGGCGTCCAAGTCAATGCCGACTATGATTTTGGTGATTTCACGCTGACGTCCGTGACGTCGCGGCGGTTTTGGAATTGGAAGCCGAACAACGATCCTGACGGCATCAGCCGGCCGGCGACCGTTCAGGGCCGGATCATCGATCACCAATCGCAATTTTCGCAAGAGCTGCGTTTGGCGTCGAACGGCAAGCAAACTTTGGATTGGGTCGTCGGCGGCTATTATTTCTGGCAGATGATTGACGGGTGGCAGACCTCGGCGTTTGGTCCGGACGCCGCGCTCTTCAACTTGCCGCCGATCCTGTACGGTGGTGCGGACGGTCTTTCAGCGAGCGAGAGGGCCTTGGCCAGCGCCGCGCTGGATGGCTATCATTTGGAGGCGTTTTCGCGTCCGACCACGAAGTCCTATGCCGCGTTCGGTCAGGGCACCTGGAACATCACCGATCAGGCGAGCCTGACTGCCGGCGTTCGCTACACGCATGAGGACAAGACCGGCGTCTTCTCGCAGCAGGCTCTAGGCGGCGCGCCGCTGAGTTCGTTTGCGCCTGCTGATCGGGCGACCGTCGCGCTTCTCCGCGGCATCATCGGCGGCACCAACGCGTACAATGTCGATCTGTCGGAAGACAATATCTCCGGCCTACTCACCGGCACGTATAAAATCACGCCGAATATTCTGACCTATGCGACCTATTCGCGTGGTTATAAGTCCGGCGGTTTGAACCTCGTCAATCTGGCGCCGGCCCTGCCGAAAACCGTCAAGCCGGAGAAGGTCAATCACTACGAACTCGGCCTGAAGTCGGAGTGGCTGGAAGGCAATCTGACAGCGAACCTCGCGGCGTTCTGGACAGATGTTAACGGCTATCAGACGACGATTTTCGATGTGGATCGGCTTACGACGTACATTTCAAACGTTGGGTCCGTGCGGTCGCGCGGCATCGAAGCGGATTTGCGCTTCCGGCCATTTGAAGGTCTGAGCACGTACGTCTCGGCCATCTACGATGAGGCAAAGTTCGTGTCATACAAAAATGCGCCGCCGCCGATCGAGTATACCGGTTTGCTGCCGCCGACCGCGAACTTTATCGACTTGTCCGATCGTCCGCTGCCTGGCGCTCCGTTGTGGGCAGCAAGCGTGGGCGGTGAATACGAACACGTCATTCCTGGCGTTGAAACCTTCCTCGGCTATATCGGCGGCGACTATTCGTATCGTTCGAGCTACTACGCCTCGGGCAATGATGCGGCTTCGTCGAAAGTCGGCGATTACGCCATTCTCAATGCGCGCCTTGGCGTGCGCTCCGAGAGCGGCGCGACCGACGTGTCGATTTGGGCAAAGAATCTCGGCGATACGAAGTATTTTGAGATCCAGGGCGGCGGCAATGCCGGCGGCTCAGGCTTGATCACGGGCCTCGTCGGTCAACCGCGCACCTATGGCGTCACCCTCCGTCAGAAGTTCGGCGGATGAGCGAACGCTTGTTCATGACCGGCTCGAAACTCGTCACGCGCCCTAAAGCTTTGCGTGACGAGCAGAAGCAAACCGCGCAGCCAATGGCTGCGCGGTTCGTCTCTCTGGTTGGCTCGCTCAAGCCGTGGCTACGCGAACCGATCGTGCATTTCTTCTTGCTGGGCGCATTTATTTTCCTCTTGAGCGAGGTCGTCGAGCACTTCAATTCGCGCTATCGCATTGTTGTGGGCCCGGACCAGATCACGCGTCTCGCGGCCACCTTCGAACAGAATTACGGCAACCCGCCGAGCGATCAGCAATTGGCGGTTCTTGTCGATAACTACATCAAGGAAGAAATTCTCTATCGCGAGAGTGTTGCTCTGGGGCTGGACAAGGGCGACGAAATCGTTCGCCGGCGTCTGGTGCAAAAGTTCGAATTTCTGCAGCAGGATTTGAACAGCGTTAAAGCGCCGAGCGACGAGGATCTCCGAAATTATTTTGCCGCCAACCCGGTTAAATATGCGGCGCCAGAAAGGCGGTCTCTCACACAAATCTACTTTTCGCCGGACTTACAAGGCGACGCAGAAGCAAAACTGCGGGCTGAAGAAACGCTCAAAGCGTTAAAGGAATCCGTGACTTTACGCGCGCCGCAGCGCGGCGATATTTTCCCCGGTCCTTCGGATGTCGCGGATCTGGATCAGGATTCTGCGCAGCGATTGTTCGGCAAGAGCGAACTTACGCAAGCACTCTATACCGCGCCGCCCGGTGTTTGGAGCGGCCCTTACAGATCGGGATTCGGCTGGCATCTGGTGCGCGTAACGGAAATAAAACCGAAACGGCAGCTTACCTTTGCAGAGGTCGCCGACAAGGTGCGCGAAGATTATCTCACAGCGCGCGGCGCCGAGCTGAACGCTGAAGCGATGCAAAGTTTTCGCGCGAAGTATCAAATAGTCCAGCCGGGCCCCGCCGAATGATTGCTGGCCGCCTTCTGTGCACCCTGTTTTGCCTGATGGCGCTGCTGTTGTTCGCGGCGCCGGTCAGCGCGCATGAAGTGCGGCCTGCTTATTTGGAAGTGACAGAGCATTCCGACAAAACGATTGATGTTCTGTTCAAACAGCCCGCCGCGGCGACATTGCTGGTGAAGCTTGAGCCCGAGATCTCCGGCGGATTGTTGGACACACCGCCATCGAGCGTGGAAGCGGGGACTGGTTATCAGATACGGCGCTGGGCCGGCTTGAATGGCGGGGAGAGCGGGCTTGGCGGGCGCACATTAGCCGTGCACGGCCTGGAGCGCTCCATCACCGATGCGCTGGTGGTGGTGCGTTACGCAGACGGTCATGAATTGCAAGAGTTGCTGAAACCAGAGCGCGAGTCTTTGGCGCTGGACGCGCGCGGCGACGGATTGCCGGTGTCGACCTATCTCACCTTTGGCATTGAGCACATTCTTACGGGATACGATCATTTGCTGTTTGTGCTGGGTCTGGTGCTACTGGTGCGCGGCATACCCACGCTGCTGAAAACCATTACGGCGTTTACCGTTGCGCATTCGATCACGCTGGCCGCGACCGCGCTCGGCGCTATGCATGTCAAGCCGGCAAAGATTGAAGCGCTTGTCGCCCTCAGTATTGTCTTCGTGGCGGTTGAGCTGGCGAATCAGTATCGCGGCCGCTCCACGCTAACGACGCGCTGGCCCTGGCTGATCGCCTTTGGCTTCGGTCTGTTGCATGGCAGCGCCTTTGCTGGCGCGCTGTCGGAAATCGGTCTGCCGCAAAACAACATTCCGGCCGCGCTTTTTCTATTCAATTTTGGCGTCGAGATCGGCCAGCTCTTGTTTGTCGCGGTCGTACTTGCTGCGATTTTCGTTCTCAGGCGTCTGAGCCTGCCGGCGTCGCCCATTCTGCAGCGCGCCCCGGCCTATTGCATCGGCGGCTTCGCCGCCTTCTGGCTTTTCGATAGATTTCACGCGGCGGTCTTTTGACGCCGTTTTCTAAGGGGTAGGAAAATGAAAAAATTCTTGGCGGTAAGTGTAGCCATGATAGCGCTTTGGGGCTGCGCCGCGCAGACGCCAGGCGCCGCAAAGTCGAGTACGCTTGACCAAAGTGCGCCGCCCGTTGAGCCTTATGTGCCGCCGGAAGAACGCGAGGCCTTTTATGGCGACTTGCACTTGCACACCACGAACTCGTTCGACGCTTATGCTTTGATGGGCACAAAGACGACACCGGATGAGGCGTATCGCTTTGCGAGCGGCGAAACAATCGACTATCTCGGAGAGCCAATTCGGCGCGGCGAACCGCTCGACTTTCTCGCGGTCACGGACCACTCGGAAAATCTGGGCGTCATTAACGAGTTGGATAATCCCGATAGCGCGCTCTCAAAATCGAAGATCGGCAAAGAGATTAAAGCGGCGCAGTCCAAAGGGTTCTTAAACCCGGGCGCCAATCCCAAGGATCAGGCCGATGCCTTCGCCTTGCTCGGACGGCTATTGAAGCCGGGCGCCTTCGCGGAAATTGACTCGAAGACAGTTTCAAGCGCGGCTTGGCGGCGCGCGATCGATTCCGCCAATCGATATTACAAGCCTGGAAAATTCACGACCTTTATCGGCTATGAATGGTCTTCCATGCCAGGCGGTCAGAACCTGCACCGCAATGTGATCTTCCGCGGCGCGGATGCTCCATATCCATTTTCGTCTTTGGACTCGTCAGATCCGAAGGATCTCTGGACTTTTCTCACCGGAATCCGGGCAAAGGGTTACGAGGCTTTGGCTATTCCTCACAACGCCAACGCCAGCAACGGTTTGATGTATGACTGGACGACGCTGGACGGCAAACCGATTGACGCGGCCTATGCGTTGCTGCGTCAAGAGAACGAACCTCTGAGTGAAATCACACAAAACAAAGGCACGTCGGAGACGCATCCAAGCCTGTCGCCAAATGACGAGTTCGCCAATTTTGAAATTTTTGAAACACTTTTGATTTCGCCGCAAAAAAGCAAGCCATCGGGGTCTTATCTGCGCGATGCCCTTTCCAGGGGCTTGGCCATTCAACAAAAAATTGGGGTCAACCCGTATAAGGACGGTTATGTCGGCGCTGCCGACCTTCATGGCGGCTTAAGCGTTTCTTCGGAGCAGGATTTTGACGGCAATGTCGGGGGCGCAAATCTAGGCGGTGGGAAGGCAACTTTGGAATCTGCCAAGCAAACGCTGCAAACCAAGCCGGTCACTGTCGGCTTCGACCCGAAAGTGCTCAGCTCTTCCGGTCTCACAGGCGTCTGGGCCGAGCACAATACACGTGAATCGATTTACGATGCGTTCCGTCGCAAGGAAACCTTCGCCACAACGGGTACGCGTCTGAAGGTGCGGCTTCTGGGCGGCTGGGATTATTCCAGTGACATCACCAAACGCGCGGACGGCGTGAAGGAAGCCTATGCCAAGGGCGTTCCCATGGGCAGCGATTTGCCGGCGAAACCCGCAAACGCTGCCGCGCCGGCCTTGGCGGTCTGGGCGCTCAAGGATCCCAACGGCGCCAACCTCGACCGCGTGCAGATCATCAAGGTCTGGGTCGAA
>JBEVJO010000045.1:0-3641 GCA_040510175.1 Caulobacterales bacterium | reverse complement strand
GCAGGGCCGGCCGCCAGCATGCCGGCAATGAACAGGCCGAAGGCGATGGTGCGGCGCAGGCTGCGCCGTTTCGGTTTCGAGATGATCTCGGTTTTCGTCATCGCGGAAAACCGTGACGCGATTCTGGACCAGACGGACGCTTTCATGCCGCGCCCTCCGCATTTGCCGCAGGCGGCGTCGCAGGCTTCGGCGCGGCGGGCTTTGAGGCGATGCGCGAATCGCCGCCGCCGCCGACCAGCAGCAAGTGCTCCTCGTCGTCCCAGCGCACGATCATCAGCCGCATGCGCGCATCGAGGATGCGCTGCTCAACGATCTGCAAACGGCGCGGCGCGTCGGCGCGGGGCGCCAGGAAGTCGGCCAGCTTGAGCTCGCTAAGTTTCTTGCGCTTGGCTTTGGGATCGCCATTAAACAAAGCGGCGAAATCGAACCGCATGGCCAGATAGGCGAGGCCGCCCAGCAGCGCGAGCGTGACGATCAGCGCGAGGGCGGCGCGGATGAAATCCAAGTCTTGCGCTCCTTCTGAGCCGGGCCGGGCGCGCAGGGGCGCATAGCCAACGCAAACCGGATCGCCGCAACGTGGTTAACGGGGCGTAAACGCGCCGCTTCATCATGCTTAATTGGCGCTTAACCATAATCGGCCAGCATGGCGGCATGGATATTGGCGAAATCCCCGTTTTCAACGCCTTGCGCGATAAGATGTCGTTTCTGGCGGCGCGTCAGCGCGTCTTGTCGGAAAACGTGGCGAACGCTTCCACGCCGGGCTTCGTGCCGCGCGACATGAACACCAAGAGCTTTGATTCGGCCCTCGCGGCGCAATTGGATATGGCGGGCACGGGCGTCCACATGATCCGCACCTCCAGCGGCCATATGGATCTGACGACCTCCAAGGACTTGTCCGGCAATTACCGGTCCGAGGTCTCGCCGGACAGCGACGTCACCATGGACGGCAACGCCGTGGTGCTCGAGGACCAGATGCTGAAAGTATCGCGCACGCGCGGCGATTACGAAACCATGGTGGCGATCTATCAGCGCGCCATGTCGATGCTGCAGACCGCCGTCAAAGTGGCGAGCAGATAGGAGACTTAGATGGCCGATCTTGAATCCGCCTCCGCCATCGCCGCCTCGGGCCTGCGCGTCCAGGCGGCGCGCATGCGCATCATCTCGGAAAACATGGCCAACGCCGATTCCACCTCAACGACGCCCGGCGGCGATCCGTATCGCCGGCGTTCGCTCGCCTTCAAGGCCGAGCTTGATAAGGAAATGGGCGGACGCGGCGTTGAAGTCTATGGCGTGCGCGGCGACCAGACGCCGTTCCGCGTGAAGTTCGATCCCGCCAATCCGGGCGCGGGCGCCGATGGCTTCGTGAAGCTGCCGAACGTCGATCCCTTGATCGAACTGGTCGACATGCGCGAAGCCCAGCGCGCCTACGAAGCCAATTTGAACATGATCGAAAGCGCGCGGACGATGAAAAGCCGCACGCTGGATCTGCTGCGCCGCTAAAGCGGTTTGAGGCATTAGGAGAATCCGATGGCCATTGATGCACTCTCAGCCTCCAAGGCGTATCTGCAGGCGGCCGGCGCCGCGCAAAAGGCCTTGGCCGGCGCTGAGGCGGGCGCGGGCGCCGATGGCGTCCAGGGCGGCATGGCCTTCGGCGACATTCTGAAACAATCGCTCAATGGCGTGATGGACACCGGCCGGAAGGCGGATAGCGCGATGGCTGCGGCCGCTGTCGGCAAGGGCGATCTGGTCGATGTGGTGACCGCGATCTCCGCCGCCGAAATGAGCTTGCAAACCGTGGTCGCGGTGCGCGACCAGGCGATCAGCGCCTATCAGGAAATCATGCGTATGCCGATCTAATCGGCGGCGGATATTTCTCTTCCCGAGGTCCGGTTGGGCTGAACTGCCGTTGTCCGCTGGGACGGTGTGGGCGTGGCCTTGACGCCATGTCCGTCCTTGTCGCCGGACGCGTGACAGGGGTGAGGCGGCGGCCTATGATAGCGATGTTCTGACCTCAATCCTCGGGAGATCGTTATGACGCCTTGGGAATTCAAAGGACGCGAGCTCGTCAACTGCACTTGCGAATACGGTTGCAACTGCCAATTCAACGCTCTGCCGGACAAGGGCCATTGCCACGCGGTGGCGGGCATCCAGATCGACGAAGGGCATTTTGGCCCGACCAAGTTGGACGGCCTTCGGATCGCCGCCATTTTCAAATGGCCGGCGGCGATTCACGAGGGCAATGGCGAAGCGATCGCTTTTGTCGACGAGCGCGCGAACGACGCGCAGCGTGAGGCGCTGTTGAAGATCATGTCGGGACAGGACACCGCGCCCTTCGCGACGATGTTCGCGGTGTTCGCCTCGACGCTCACCAAGATGCACGATCCAGTGTTCACCGCGATCGATTTTCAGGTCGATGTGGACGGACGCAAAGGCCGGTTATCGATCAAGGATTATATCGAGATGACCGGCGAACCGATCCGTACCAAAGTCACCGGCCGGGAGGCGCGCGCGCAAATCGTGCTGCCCGATGGATTCGAAAAAACAGTTGCCGATATCGGCACATCGTCGAGCAAAACGCAGGGGCCGTTCTGCGTCGACATCATCGACAAGTACGCTCAGTTCGCGCACCTTCACCTCAACAATAACGGAATTGTCCGTGTCTAGCGGCGGCGCATGAGCGAGACGCCGTCGCTCGAGCAGTTGCTGAAGCGCGATCGCGTGATCAGCCTGCTTGGTCTCGCGCTGCTCTGTGTGCTTGCATGGGCATACATCGCAAGCGGCGCGGGTATGGGCATGAGCGCGCGAGACATGACGACATTCTCGCTCTTCCCGCATACCGAGCCACAGACCGAGATGGCGCCGGACGCCATGCCCGGCATGTCCATGCCCAGCACGGCGCCCATGGACGCCATGCCGATGGCCGCAACCGGGTGGAGCGTCTCGACCGTCCTGCTCGTCGTTGCGATGTGGTGGGTCATGATGATCGCAATGATGATTCCAAGCGCCGCGCCGGCCGTCCTCCTCTATGCGCGCGTTTATCGGCACGCGGCGAAGCAAGGGCAAATTGAGCAAAAGGCGGCGCCGACTGGGCCGTTCGTGGCGGGATATTTGCTGGTTTGGCTGGCCTTCTCGGTGATGGCGGCAAGCTTGCAAAGGGCGCTCGTGCAGGCTGGGCTGGTCTCCGAGATGATGATGACGTCGCAGAGTCGCTGGCTGTCCGGCGGCTTGCTTATCGTTGCGGGACTCTACGAAATCTCGCCGTTGAAGGGACTGTGCCTCGATCACTGCCGGTCCCCGATTGGATTCCTTACCAAAAATTGGCGTCCCGGCGCTGCCGGCGCCGCGCGGCTGGGCGTGCTGCACGGCGCCTATTGCGTTGGGTGTTGTTGGGCGCTGATGGCGCTCTTGTTTGTTGGCGGCGTCATGAATCTGCTTTGGATCGCCATGCTGGCCGCGCTCGCGCTGATTGAAAAGGTCGCGCCGGGTGGGCCGTGGATCGGACGCGGGCTTGGTGTCGCGTTGATCGTTTGGGGCGTCGTCGTGGTATTCGTTTGATGGCCTGCTTTCGGTAAATGGGCGACCCGGCGTATAGCGATTATCTTCAGGCGTTATTGGGCCAATTGCGACGTTCAGTTGTCTGG
>JBEVJO010000044.1:0-3424 GCA_040510175.1 Caulobacterales bacterium | reverse complement strand
GCGCAATCCCCTGCCGTGCAGCGCGCCGCCGCCGAAACCGGCGTGGACGCCGCTTCACTGCAAGGCTCGGGCAAAGACCGCCGCGTGACCAAGGGCGATGTTCTGGCCGCCGCCAACGGCGCCGCGCCTGCCGCTGCTCCGGCGCCAAAGCCGCAAGCCGCCTACACCCCGCCGCCTCCAGCCGCACCCCACACGCCGCGCGCTCTAGGCGAACGTGAAGAACGCGTGCGTATGACGCGTCTGCGCCAGACCATCGCGCGCCGCCTGAAGGATGCGCAAACCAACGCCGCCATTCTCACTACCTTCAACGAAGTGGATATGGGCGCCGTGATGGCGGCCCGTGCGAAATACAAAGACGCCTTTGAAAAGAAACACGGCGTGAAATTGGGCTTCATGTCGTTTTTCGTGAAAGCCTGCGTGCAGGCGCTGAAGGAAATCCCCGCCGTCAATGCGGAGATCGACGGTCAGGATATCATCTACAAAAATCACTACGACATCGGCGTTGCTGTCGGCACCGATCAAGGCCTCGTCGTGCCGGTTGTTCGCGACGCCGACAAATTGTCGATCGCAGGGCTTGAGCGCGAGATCGCCGAATTGGGCAATAAGGCTCGCAATGGCAAGTTGGTGATCGAGGATCTGCAAGGCGGCACTTTCACCATTTCCAATGGCGGCGTATATGGCTCGCTGATGTCCACGCCGATCCTGAATCCGCCGCAATCCGGCGTACTGGGTATGCACAAGATTGAAGAGCGGCCGCGCGTGGTGGGCGGTCAGATCGTGGCCCGGCCCATGATGTATCTGGCCCTGTCCTATGATCACCGCATCGTTGACGGCAAGGAAGCGGTCACGTTCCTGGTGCGCGTGAAGGAAGATCTCGAAGATCCCGAGCGCATGCTGCTGGATATTTGATCGCGGAGGCGCGCATGGACCTCGCAGCTGCGGACCAGGTTCTGGGCTGGGGTTATCGCGGCATCGGCGCCCTATACGCCGTCGGCGGCGCCTTCGTGGCGCACAATATGCGGCATATGCTGTTCCTGGCGCGCTCGATGGACAAGGTCGAGCAGATGATGCGCGAGGCGGATCAGGCGTCTTTGCTTGAGAATGATCCGGAAGATCGCGGAAGGTTTATGTGGCTCTTCATCGGCGGCGTGCTCACCTTCGCCACCGGTCTCGCCATGTTGGCAGGCTCGAACCTTAGCGTCTATCTGTTACTCGTCATGATCGCGCACCAAGCGATGTATCTAAGTCGGCAGCACAAACGCATTCAGGCCGCGCGCACTGAATTGCAGGCCGATGACGCCGTGGCGGCGCCCACCACTTGGAACGCGTTTGGCTGGACCTTTCCAATATTCGGACTGGCGCTTTATCTAGCCTATCGTGGCGTTCTGACTTGAACAGTTTTGATTGATTCCGCGCGCATCGGCTTTAGACCCTGTGCGTCAACCCACTTTTTGTTTGTGTAGGAAGCGTGACGATGAGCGATGTGTTTGATCTGGTGATCATTGGCGGCGGCCCTGGCGGCTATAATTGCGCGATCCGCGCCGGCCAATTGGGCCTCAAGACCGCCATCGTCGAAAAGCGCGGCGTGCTGGGCGGCACCTGCCTAAACGTGGGCTGCATTCCCTCGAAGGCGCTGCTGCACGCTTCCGAACTGTACCATTCCGCCAAAACGGATTTCGCCAATCTCGGCATCGTCGCGGAGAATGTCAGCGTCGACCTGCCGCGCATGATGGCGCAAAAAGACGAAGCGGTCGGCGGCCTCACCAAGGGCGTCGAGTTCTTAATGAAAAAAAACAAGGTGACCTACGTGAAAGGCGCGGGCCGCATTTCGGCTGCCGGAACGGTCGAGATAACCGCCGAAGATGGCGCCAAGAGCACATTGCAAACCAAAAACATCGTGATCGCGACCGGCTCCGAGCCTGCGGGCCTGCCGGGCGTAGAGATAGACGAACAGCGTGTGGTGACGTCGACCGGCGCGCTGAAGCTGGAAAAGATTCCAGGCAAGCTGGTGGTGATCGGCGCCGGCGTAATCGGGCTGGAATTGGGGTCGGTCTGGAAGCGCCTCGGCGCGGAGGTCACCGTGATTGAATTCCTCGATCGCATTTGCCCGGGCATGGACACCGAAATCGCCAAGGCTTTTCAGAAAATACTGCAGAAGCAGGGTTTCCAATTTGAGCTCGGCCAGAAGGTCACCGGCCTGGAAAAGACCAAGACCAAACTCAAGCTGCAATACGAACCGGCGGCCGGCGGCGAAAAGAAAAGCGTCGAGGCCGATGTCGTTCTGGTGGCGATTGGCCGCAAGCCGTACACAGACGGTCTGGGTCTTGCCGAAATCGGCGTGAAGATGAATGCGCGCGGCTTCATCGAACACGATCACTACAAAACGAATGTGGAGGGCGTATGGGCCATCGGCGATTGCACGCCGGGGCCGATGCTGGCGCACAAGTCCGAGGAAGAGGGCATCGCGGTTGCACAAATGATCGCGGGTAAATGGGGCCATGTAAATTACGACGCCATCCCGGGCGTCGTTTACACGCACCCGGAAGTCGCCACAATCGGCAAGACTGAAGAGGAATTGAAAGCGGCTGGGACAGCCTACAAAGTCGGCAAGTTTCCCTTTATGGCCAATTCGCGCGCGCGCACCAATCACGACATGGACGGCATGGTGAAGGTGATCGCGGACGCGACCACCGATCGCGTGCTGGGCTGTCACATGATGGGGCCAGGCGTCGGCGAACTGATCGGCGAAGTGGCGCTGGCCATGGAATTCGGCGGCTCGTCCGAAGACATCGCGCGCACCTGCCATGCCCACCCGACGTTGTCCGAAGCGGTGCGCGAAGCGGCCAAGGGCGTCGAAGGCTGGACGATGCAGTCATAGCCGGAACCCCCGGCGCGAAGGAGGAAGCCATGGACGAGACGATCAAAAAGATCGCCGATCAATTGGCGGCGGAAAAGACGGTCTCCAGGATGGAGCGCGCCTTCGACGAGAAGAAGTGGGACGTCTTGCGCTCGCTCCTGACGGATTCCGTCGAGGTGGATATCGGCATCTTCAGCGGCAAGGAAATCATCGTTCTGGACGGCGACGTCTTCTGCGCGGGCATGGAAGAGCGCAACGGCCCGGACAAAACCGTCTTTCATAGCCGCAGCAATGTCATCACGGATGTCGATGGCGATCGCGCGACGGTGTCGGCGACCAATTACGCGCAGATCTATTGCGCCAAGGTCGAGCCGTCTCTTTATGAAGTCTGGGGCGTTATGACCTACAAGCTCTCGCATACGGAGAAGGGCTGGCTGGTCAGCGGCGTTCGGCAGGAAAAATGGCGCGAAGCGGGCAATCTTTCACTGCCGGACTATCGGGCCGAACAATAAGAGCAGGGAGCAAAGATGATGGACCCCTTAAAGACATTGGCGGATCGGCTTGTGG
>JBEVJO010000043.1:0-10325 GCA_040510175.1 Caulobacterales bacterium | reverse complement strand
GGCGGCGGAAATTTTCGAGATCGAAGATGCGCCGGCCAAGGCGATCGCTGCGATCGAGAGCGTGGCGAAGAAGACGGGAGTTTCGCTGTCGGCCTGGGCCGATCGATGGCGGCTGCGTCTGGCCGCCAGCGAGAAAGCGGGCGTGGATGTTTCGGCGGCGCGCTTCGACGCCGGGCGCGAATTCCGCTTCGGCTATTATGACGGATTCGTCTTCGAATTGCTGTCCGCCAAGCTCGGCGCGAGCGCACCGCTCAGCGCCGGCGGCCGCTATGATGGTTTGCTCGGCAAGCTATCGAACGGCCGCGTCAATATGAGCGCGGCCGGCGCCATGGTGCGCGTCGATCGCTTGTTGCGCGCGGCGGGGGCAGGCGCATGAGCAATCTTGTTTTCGCCATTCCGTCCAAGGGCCGTCTGAAGGAACAGTGCGAAGCCTGGCTCGCCGATTGCGGGTTGGCGCTGACGCAAGAGGGCGGTGAGCGCGGCTATCGCGGAATCATCAAATCCGCGCCGGGCGTGGAGGTTCGTCTTCTGTCGGCGCAGGAAATCGCGAACGGGTTGTTGTCCGGTGAGTTGCACGCTGGCGTCACTGGCGAGGATCTGCTGCGCGAGGGCGCGGGCGATTTTAACGCGCAGGTCTTGAGCGTGAAGGCGCTGGGCTTTGGCCGCGCGGATGTTGTCGTCGCTGCGCCGCAAAGCTGGATCGACGTCGACGACATGACCGATCTGGAAGCGCTGTCGCACGATTATCCCGAGCGCTACGGGCGCCGCATGCGCGCCGCCACGAAATATATGAATCTCGCGCGCCGGTTTTTCGCCGAGCACAATATGTCCGGCTGCCGCGTCGTCGAATCGTTGAGCGCGACCGAAGGCGCGCCCGCCGCGGGCGCAGCGGACATTATCGTCGACATCACCACGACGGGCTCGACGCTGGCCGCGAACAAACTGAAAATCCTCAGCGGTGGGACGATCCTGAAAAGCCAGGCGCAACTCGCCGCGAGCCTCGCCGCCAATTGGTCGGGCGAAGCGCGCGCCAGCTTTGAACGCATCCTCGACATTGTGCAGGCGCGCTCGCGCGGCAAGGCGCTGGCGATGTTGCGCTTCAGCAATCCCGCGTTGGAAGTCGACGCAAAATTCCTGGCGCGATTTGCCGCGTATCCCGCCGCGCAAGCCAAAGACGGAAAGCAAAAATCCGAGAGCGCGGAGCGTTTGTTTTACTGCCCGCGCGAGAACGCCGCGGATGCCGCTTTGCATCTGCAATTGGCCGGCGCCGGCGCCGTCGCGGTGCTGAATGCGGACTATGTTTTTGAGGCGCCGAATCCGCTGCGCACCGCGTTCGAATCCGCGCTGGTCAAATCCTGAAGCGGTTTGCAAGCATACTTTGCTGCACTGCCTTGCCGCTGTGCAACACTGCTCCAAATGACAGCGTTTTTAGAAACGCCGCAGTTGACAACGTTAATGGGGCACGTCATTCCTAGCGAAGAGTACAGGCCTAACCCACTGGCCGGCTCGGCGTTTCGGGGAGGAGACGCCCCTATAATTCGACACGGGACAGCGGGCGCGCCATTGGCGCGCCCGCAACCGTTTCAGCCATCCGTCAACGGATTGCCCGTAACACTGCATACAATTTAAACACTGTGATCGTAGACGGCGCGGCGGCGTTCTCAGGCGCTGATCAACTTTGCCTTTAGCGGCCAGCGCGGCGCAGGCGGCGGCGCGGCCGCCTTGCCCAAGCGCGCCAGCATTTGCACCCGCGCGCCATCCGGCGGCGCCAATTCATTGGCCAAGGCGGCGCGCGGCTCGGCCATCTCCGGATATTCCTCAAGGGCTTGGCTCAGCGGCTGAATGGCGATGCCGCGCGCGGCCGCTTCCAGATCGAGCCGGGCATAGGCTTCGCCCGCCGCCAACTGGTCTTCCCGTGAATTGCCGGGGGTCAGAACCCAGGCATAGGCCATGGCGGTGGCCGCAGCCTTGGTCTGCAGATCCAACGACTGGCGGAAAGCGGCCGACTTGCGGTTGCCCAGCATATCCCGGTTCAGCATGCCGAACGTCTGCGCCGCTTCCAGCCCGGCGCCGGCCAAAGCGATTCCATCGGGATTGGCCTCGATCTCCGCCTTCCCGATTCGCATCGAACGGATTTGCTCCTGGAGGGCGGGGTCCGTGCCCGCTTCCTGGATGATGGCGTCGACCGTGATCGAGCGCAGTGTGGATATCCGGTAGCGCAAAGCGGTGGTGCGGATGCTGGCGGCGTCAGTCCCTAGCGCCTGCAGCGCCTCGAGGTCGTGCGTGCGAATCTGTTCGTCGGTGTCGAAGGGCGCGCGATTCGTCCGGCGTTTCTGGATGGTGGAAAACAGGGGATCTTTTCCCACAGCGGAATCGGCGGCGAATCGAATCTGCGCTATGGGGCGTTCATCGAGTTGCGGAAGGGCCGGGCCTTCTGGGAAAGGGGTGACGTCCAGCCTTTGGCCGATCTCGGCGGCGGCGATCTTGGCCAAACCCAGGAAGGCGCCAAAGCTGATCGTGGTCTGCCGGTCGAACGGGTCGACGGCCGGAGCGCGCCTTCCTAAGTCGCAGAATAAGGTCGCTGCGCTGATCCCCTCCAGCCGGATTTTCCAGGGCTGAAGGTTATGCTGGCTGGGCGCCAGAATAGCGTGGGCGAAAGCCCACAAACGCGGGTCATCGGTTTTGAGGTCCGCCGCCGTCCACGGCGTTCGGGCCTTGGCCGGATCGCGGGTCACGGACCAGAGCCCGCCGGCCCCGAGAACCAAAGCGGTCCCGCCGCCGAGAGTGAAGAGCGCCGTGCGCCGGTTGACTTTTGCCATGGCTTTCCTTTGACGGGGGCGGGGTTTGGAATCAACTGCGGATCAACGCTGGCGATTAGCGAATCCTCCCTCCCCCTTGCGGGGAGGGAGTTAGAGGGTGGGGGTGCTTGCGGGCTGTCTTTTACGAAGCGCGATTAACGACAAACACCGGTTGCTTACGGGGAACCATGGCGCATTCACCCCCACACCCTAGCCCTTTCCCCGCAAGGGGGAGAGGGAACCGCGCACGAGCGCCGCGGGCGCACTTGCTCACAAACCCCAAGCCGCCTAATTGGCGCTGATGGCTTTTCCCTCCGCCCGCCTGGACCAAGTTCTCGATCGCTTCGACCAAGTCGAGGCGCGCCTCGGCGCAGCCGAAGGCGGGGCCGAGATTGTCGCACTGTCCAAGGAGCACGCCGAGCTCAAGCCGGTGGCCGAGGCGGTGCGCGAGCTGCGCCGCAAACAAACCGAGGCGCGCGAACTTGGCCAGATGATCGCGGAGCTGCCGCCGGGCGACGAAATGGCCGCCATGGCGAAACAGGAACTCGCCGCCATCGAAGATGGCCTGCCGGACCTTGAGCGCAAGGTGCAGCTGATGCTGCTGCCCAAGGACAAGGACGACGACGCCTCGGTGGTGCTCGAAGTCCGCGCTGGCACGGGCGGCGAGGAGGCGGCGCTGTTCGCGGGCGAGCTGTTCCGCATGTATCAGCGCTACGCCTCTTTGCAGGGTTGGCGCTTCGAAGTGGATTCGGTTTCGGACTCAGACCTTGGCGGCGTGAAGGAAGCCATCGCCAGCATCAGCGGCGACGGCGTGTTCGGCCGTTTGAAGTTCGAGTCCGGCGTGCATCGGGTGCAGCGCGTCCCGGCCACGGAATCCGGCGGACGGGTTCATACCTCCGCCGCGACGGTGGCCGTGCTGCCGCAGCCCGAGGAAGTCGACATCGTCATCGACGAAAAGGATCTGCGCTTCGACGTCTTCCGCGCTTCTGGCCCTGGCGGGCAGTCGGTCAACACCACGGATTCGGCGGTGCGGGTGACGCACATCCCGACTGGCCTTGCGGTGGCCCAGCAGGGCGAAAAATCGCAGCACAAGAACAAGGCGGCGGCGATGAAGCTGCTGCGCACGCGTCTGTACGATATGGAGCGCAGCAAGGTCGACGCCGCGCGCGCCGCCGACCGCAAAGGGCAGGTCGGTTCGGGCGACCGGTCGGAACGCATCCGCACCTACAATTTCCCGCAAGGCCGCCTGACCGATCACCGCATCAATCTGACGCTTTATAATCTGCCGGCGATTGTTGAAGGTTCGGAGCTGGACGAAGTGGTCAGCGCACTGATCGCCGAGGATGAAGCGCGGCGCCTGGCGAGTTTGTCAGAGGGGTAAGTTTTTATCGATTAGTCGTTGTGCTGATCGGTTTACTAAACGCACGACGGGATTCCATCTCCCCGTAAGGGGGAGACGGAATCTCACCTAGCTCTGCTTTTCGAGTGAAACAAAGAAGATGAAGATCAGCGATGCTATCCGCGCCACGCGAGATTCTTTGCGCGCCGCGCAAATAGACAGCGCCGATCTCGATGCGCGGCTGCTTGTCGAAGCCGTAAGCGAGTTGGATCGCGGCGCGATCCTTGCGGCGCCGGAGCAAGAATTAAATCAAGCGCAGGAAGCGCTGCTTTCCGAATGGACGCAACGCCGCGCGCGCGCCGAACCCATGGCCTATGTTCTCGGCCATCGCGAATTCCGCTCGCTGGATTTCGTCACGCCGCACGGCGTACTCATTCCGCGCCCAGACACCGAGACGCTGATAGAGGCCGCATTGGACTTTGCGCCGAACGCGCGCACGATCTTGGATTTGGGAGTCGGCTCCGGCTGCATCCTGCTGTCGCTCCTGGACGCGCTGCCGGAGGCGCGGGGCGTCGGCGTTGATCGCAGCTCCGAGGCCTTAGCGGCGGCGGCGGAGAATGCGCGGCGATTGGGATTATCCGGGCGGTCGCGTTTCGTTGCGTCGGAGTGGGGGGCGGCGCTGTCGGAGCATTTCGATCTCGTGGTCTCGAACCCGCCTTATATTCCGACCGGCGACATTGAAGGTCTGGACCCCGACGTCCGGAACTTCGAGCCCCGCCTGGCGTTGGATGGAGGCGCGGACGGCTTGGACGCCTATCGCGCCTTGGCCGTACAAGCGCCCCTTTTGATGGCGTCAGGCGCGGTCGCGCTTTTCGAGATTGGATGGGATCAAGCCGGTTGCGTTAGCCATCTGTTGGCGGACGCGGGCTGGTCCAAAATCGAGGTTCGGCGGGATCTGGCCGGACGGGATCGCGTCGTTTTAGCGCGGTTCAAATAAACCTTAATCGGGGAAAAAGCAGGCTAGGCCCACACGCCCCATGAAAAAGATGTTGGACAAGCTCGCGACGCAGGCTAGGGTCAGTTCAGTTCGGTGAGACGGCAGTGGCCGCCGCCGACGTGCGCAAGGCCCGCGATGATCGTGGGCGGGGCGCGCATGTAGCCCGCAAAAATATCGACCTTGGGAAGACCCTCGGGGATCGAAGCAACACGCAGTTTTGCGCCCTCGGCGCGATGGCAATTTTGAATCGGACCGGACCCATTTTCCGTTTCGATTTGGACGAGCCGGCTGAGCGAGACGTGCAGGGTCGGATGGCTAGAGACGGACTCCAGGAAATAACGGACTCCAGGACACAATGAATTCAAATTACATGAAACAGCGGCAGCGTGGTCGTGGCCGCAAACCCAACAACAATTCCGGCGGCGGGCAAGGCGGAGGCGGCGGCAATCGTTCCTTCGAGAGCAACGGGCCGGAGATCAAGGTCCGCGGCCCCGCCTCGCACATCTACGAAAAGTATGTGCAGCTCGCGCGCGACGCGAACTCCGCGGGCGACCGGGTGCTGGCGGAAAACTTCCTCCAGCACGCTGAGCATTATTACCGCGTGATGCGCGCATCGATGCCGCGCGAACGCTTTGAAGATTATGAGCAACGCTCTGAAAGCGCCGCCCAGGCCGAGGAAGAAGCCGACGCCGCGGAAGCGGGTGAAGGCGGCGATGACGGCGAAGGCGAACGCCAGGAAATCCGCGCTGAACGTCCGGACCGTCAAGGCGGCCAGGAACGGCAGGATCGCTCAGACCGTCAGGATCGTGACCAGCAGCGCGAGCCGCGCCGGGACCGCAACGACCGCCCGCGTTATGAGCCACGCGGCGAACGCCAAGACCGGGGCGACCGCCCTGATCGCGGGGAGCGCCAGGATCGGCCAAGCGGCGAGCGGCACGAGCGGCCTGAACGTCAAGATCGTCCGGAACGGTCTGAGCAACGATCGGAGCGGTCAGACCGTCCCGAGCGCCAGGACAGACCAGAGCGTCAGGATCGGCCCGATCGTGAGCAACGCCCAGATCGTGAGCAGCGCTATGACCGCCGTCCGCAAGCTGCGGCTGCGCCGAAGCCGTTTGAAGGCCAGATGCCGGCTTTCCTCAACACCGCGGCGCCAGCGTCTGTATTGAACGCCCCAACACCGGATGATGAGGATGAAGCGGAAATTCCAGAAGTGATCGAAGCCGCGGAAGAAGAAGCCGTCGTCGCGCCCCGCCGCCGCCGCACCCGTGCGCCGCGCCGCGTCGAGGCCGATGCGCCGGAAGCCGAAGGCGATTCAGACGAGCCGATGAAGGAAGTCGGCTAAGCGCTCTTACGATTTTTGATTTGAAGAAATGGCCGGGTTCGCCCGGCCATTTTTTTGCGCTCAAACCATCACGAATTCGGATTTGCGATAGCCCTGGAAATAGAGCGCGCTGGTGAGGTCGCCGCCGGCAGAGATGCGGGCGTTCGCTTCCGCCGCCAAAGCAGGTTTGGCCTTATAGGCGACGCCCAAGCCGGCCGCGCGGACCATATCCAGATCATTGGCGCCGTCGCCCATGACGATGGCCGCCGTGGCCGGAACGTTCAACTTTTTGGTCAGGTCGTCCAAGGCGGCGCGTTTGGCGGCGCGGCCCAGGATCGGACGCGCGACATCGCCGGTCAGATGCGAGCCGTCATCGATCAGCCGATTGGCGCGGTTGTCGTCGAAACCGGCCGCTTCGGCGACGCGGCTGGTGAAGAAATTGAAGCCGCCGGAAACCAGCGCCGTATAGGCGCCGGCCTCGCGCATGGTGTCGACCAGAATGCGCGCGCCGGGATTGAGCTTCACCCGCTCCTTGAAGCAGGCCTCCAATTTGGACAAAGGCAAACCTTCGAGCATGCGCACGCGTTCGATGAGGGCGGCTTCGAAATCCAGTTCGCCGCGCATGGCGCGTTCGGTGATCTCGGCGACCTTGTGCTTCACGCCGGCATAGTCGGCGAGTTCGTCGATGCATTCCTGGCCGATAATCGTGGAATCCATATCCGCCAGCAAAAGCGCCTTGCGGCGGCCGCTGGACGGCTGGAACGCCCAGTCGATCGCGACCGGGGCGAGCAATATCCGGATATTGGTCAAAAGCGCCTGTGGGTTGGCGGGATTGTTGTAGTGCAGGTCCAAGGCCGCGCCCGTTTCCACCATCTCGCGGCTGTCCGGGGCGCGCGCCTGCGCGGCGACAAGCTGCGCGGCGTCTTCGATAAGGCCGGCCGAGCGGCCCACCAGGGTCAGGACAAAACGGGTCATTGAGTCAGCGGCATTAGCGGCTTGTGGCCCGGCTTTCTAGTGCGTTTGCGCCAAAGCCGCGAAATGCATTTGCCATGAGCGATATAAAGCGTCAGGCCTTTAAGGCGATGCACGGCTTGGATCGATCTCCTTGTCGCTTTAAAGGCCTAAAGACGCTTTAGATTCAGGAGTCCTAAAGCAACTTTGGACTTTAAATTCGCTCTGCGTTCGCCATCAGCCAGAGGCGAATTTAAAGTCGTTGCTTTAGGCCGTGAAGAACACGCATGCATTCAGGCGCCGCCCATCTTCCCATCATTTTGTTGCAAGGGCCGACGGCGTCCGGAAAATCGGCTTTGGCGCTGGATTTGGCGGAAAAGCTCGACGGCGCGATCATCAATGCCGACGCGCTGCAGCTGTATCGGGATTGGCGCGTTTTGAGCGCCCGCCCTAATGCGGCAGAGACGGCGCGCAGACCGCATCATCTGTTTGGTCATGTCGATGCTGCCGAGCGTTATTCGGTCGGACGCTGGCTGAAGGAATGTCTGCAGGTGATCGCGGCGGTGCGCGCCGCAGGCCAGCGGCCCGTGATTGTTGGCGGCACCGGGTTGTACTTTCGCGCGCTTACCGAAGGCCTGGCGGAAATCCCTGCAATTCCCGAGGCCGTACAGGAACATGTGCTGGCGCGATTGACGCGCGATGGCGCGCCGGCGCTGCACGCGCAATTGCAAGTCTTTGATCCGGACGGCGCCGCGCGCATCAAGCCGACAGATTCGTCGCGCATACTGCGCGCCACCGCTGTTTTCGAAGCCTTCGGCGAAGCCATCACCGCCTTACAGGCCAACACGCTGCCGCCGTTGGCGCCGGATTCGTGGCGCGGTCTGGCTTTGGCGCCGCCGCGTGACGTTTTGTATGCGGGCATCAATGCGCGCTTTGCGGCGATGATCGAGCAGGGGGCGCTGGAAGAAGCGCGGGCTTTACTGGCGCGTGATTTATTGCCCGATCTCCCCGCCATGAAGGCGGTCGGCGCGCCGCCTTTGTTTGCGCATTTGCGCGGCGAGATTGATCTGAAAATGGCGATAGAACTGGCGGCGCGCGACACGCGGCGCTTCGCCAAGCGGCAATTCACCTGGATCGGCAATCAGGTCCCGCATTGGACGCGGATCGAAGGGCTGGACCCCAGTGAGCGTTTGGGCGTTGCATTGACCGCCCTGGCGGCGGGATAAACGAGCGGGTTTTGCTTCGGCGGTTTTATGGCGGGTGCAGCTTTGCTCTATTTTGAAGATCTCGAACCTGGTCAGGTGTTTGTGCTGGGCTCCCGCACCGTTAGCAAAGAAGAGATCATCGCCTTTGCCACCGATTTCGATCCTCAGCCCTTTCATCTGGACGAAGAGGCGGGAGCGAAGTCGTTTTTGGGCGGGCTGTGCGCCAGCGGCTGGCACACCTGCGCCATGGTGCACCGTCTGAACTGCGATAATTTCATGAATAAAATTCATAGTTTGGGTGCGCCAGGGCTGGACGAACTGCGCTGGATCCGTCCGGTTTTCCCTGGCGACACGATCAGCGGGACATCAAAGCTCATCGACCTGCGGCCATCCAATAGCCGGCCGGACGTGGGCCTGATGCATATCCAGACCGACGTTTCCAACCAGGCGGGCGATCCGGTGCTGCGAATGAAGGCCTGGGCCATGATCGCGCGCCGGCCCGGGGGCTAGACGCCTGCTCTCTTACGGAATTGACGCGGGCCGGGGCCGGGCTTATCTAGAGCGCCTCAGAAGAGTGGATTTGATGATTACGCGCCGCCGACTTCTCGTAACTTAGCTCGCGCTCCGCCGGGGATGCCCCGGACGGATGGGCGCGAGCATGCACACAAGGGGCTCTTCGGGCCCCTTTTTCATTGGCCGTTTAGTCTTCGAGTGCATGCTTCGCATGCTGAATATAGGCCCCGGAGGGGGCGGGAGTAAAAGATGGACGCAGCGCAGATCGCCTCGCCCGCACGCGCGGGGGCCGCAAAGGCCGCTCAGAAACCCGAAATGATGACGGGCGCGGAGATGGTCGTACGGGCGCTCGTCGATCATGGCGTCGATACCATTTTCGGCTATCCCGGCGGCGCCGTTCTGCCGATCTACGATGCGCTGTTCGCGGAACCGCGCGTCCAGCATGTTCTGGTGCGCCATGAGCAAGGGGCGGGACATGCCGCCGAAGGCTACGCCCGCGCTAGCGGCAAGGCCGGCGTTGCGCTGGTCACCTCCGGTCCCGGCGCCACCAATATCGTGACGCCTTTGGCTGACGCCTTGCTGGATTCCACGCCTATGGTCGTGTTCACCGGCCAGGTGCCAACGCATCTGATCGGCTCCGACGCGTTCCAGGAATGCGATACGGTCGGCATCACGCGTTCCTGCACCAAGCACAATTGGCTGGTGAAGCGGGTCGAGGATCTGCCGCGCATAATCCACGAGGCGTTCTATGTCGCCACGCACGGGCGTCCTGGCCCCGTGGTCATCGACATTCCGAAAGACGTTCAGTTCGCCACCGGCGCCTATACGCCGCCGCCGTCTGCCGAAAGCGAATCCGCGCCGCGCAATTGGCGCCCGAAGACGACGCCTGATCCAGCACGCATCGCTGAAGCCGTCGCCATGATGGCGCGCGCCAAGAAGCCTTTGTTCTATACCGGCGGCGGTATCATCAATGCCGGGCCGAGGGCGAGCGAAGCTTTGCGCGCATTGGTCAAGGAAACCGGCTTTCCCGTCACCTCGACCTTGATGGGGCTGGGCGCTTTGCCGGCGTCCGACCCGCATTGGCTGGGCATGGTCGGCATGCACGGCTCATGGGAATCCAATCACGCGATGCATGATTGCGATCTGATGATCAAGTTGGGCGCGCGTTTTGACGATCGCGTGACCGGGCGGCTGGACGCCT
>JBEVJO010000042.1:0-8280 GCA_040510175.1 Caulobacterales bacterium | reverse complement strand
GCGTGGAATACGCCTCGATCTTCTCCGCGCTCGATGTGAAGGTGACCCTGATCGAGGCCAGCGCCAATCTGCTGCCCTTCGTCGATCAGGAACTGGTCGCCGAATTCATTCACGACATGCGCGATCGCGGCATGATCCTGCGCCTCTCCAGCAAGTGGAAACAGGTGACGCGCGACGGCAATTTCTGCACCGTCAGCCTGGAAGATGGCCGGCAAGTGAACGCCGACATGGTTTTGTTCGCAGCGGGCCGAGTCGGCGCCACGGCGAATCTTAACCTCGACGCCTGCGGCATCGCCTCGGACTCTCGCGGCCGCATCTCGGTGAACCCGACGACGTTCCAAACCACGCAGCCGCACATCTACGCCGCAGGCGACGTCATCGGCTTTCCAAGCCTCGCCTCCACCTCGATGGAGCAAGGCCGCATCGCCGCTTGCCACGCTTTCGACCACGCAGCGCATCTGCCGCCCGAATTCTTCCCCTATGGCATCTATTCGGTGCCTGAAATTTCGACCATCGGCCTTACGGAAGAACAGGTCCGGGAAAAAGCAATCCCCTATGAATGCGGCGTGGCGCGGTTCCGCGAAACCTCGCGCGGCCATATCATGGGCCTGAATTCCGGCTTCATGAAAATGATCTTCGCGCTGGACGACCGGCGCTTGCTCGGCGTGCATATTGTCGGCGAAGGCGCGACCGAGCTGATCCATATCGGCCAAGCGGTTTTGAACCTGGGCGGCACGCTCGACTATTTCGTCGAGAACACCTTCAACTATCCGACGCTCGCCGAAGCCTACAAAATCGCCGCGCTCGACGCCTGGAACCGCATGCCGAAGGCGAAGCAGATCGCGCCGGTGATGGATGCGATGGATACCGGCGCCGAGATCATTCCGATTACAAAGGCGACGGGGTAGGCGCAAAACACCTAAGTCGACCCGAATTCTCCGAAAAGTTTGAAAACCGGCCAGTGCTGCTTATCGCCTGGACGATAGGACATCAGCAGGAACGCGCTTCGACAAAAGTCACGCGGTACCACGGTCTCAAGAGCAAGCCACTTTTCAGCCTGATCCGGCGAAAGCCATAGCTCGTCCGTAAAAATTACAAACGCGTCTATGATGGCGAGTTTTCTGGCTGCGTATCGTAATTGTTTCTTATCAAGCAAGCCGCCCAGCCGAGAGTGGAATCGCTCGGGCGTCCACTGAAGCTCGTCAAATGAAACAGCGCTTGAAACTTTACGGCCTCGCCGGGAGCGTGAGATCGAGTCCAGAACCCGACCATTAACAAGTTCCGCCAATTCAATGGAAATTGTACGGTCGCCAAATGTCGCGAAACAATCCGGTGGGTCGACGTCCGCACTCCTTATCTTCTCGATGTTGACGCCGTACTCCGCCCTCATCGACAGAGCCCACTCACCAGCAGTATGGCGCTCAACAATCGCCTTTTCTTCTGGCGTCCCGCGGGCAAAAAAACCCGCCTGACCTCGTTTGTTTATGAGGTCGGCCCAATGTTTGAAGCCTTTAAGTTCGTCGTCGTCCGTTGGCAGAACCGATTTGCCTACATTCAAGCCCTCTTCGCTCTGACGGTCAGCTCCAAATGCTCCGCTTCTTGAAGCTGCGCGATCACGGCGAACAGATTGTTCGCTTGCGGATTTCCATTAGGGCCGAACATGCGCATCAAGCTTTTCGGAGAGGCGCCAATCGCGGCGGCTAAATCCTCAAAACCGATGGTCGCGTTGATGTAGTCGCGCAACACGGTTTTCCCCGTTTCAACGTCACCCGACAAAAAGGCTTCCACGCCTTCCGTCAGCAAGGCAGCGCGAAAGGCCGGGTCTTTTTGCGCCCGTGCTTGCACAGTTTCCTTGAAAGACCGGGTGAGAGCCAACTAACGTCCTCGCTTTCGCTTTTTGTAGTCCGCCCAACGCTCTTGGGCGGACTCAATGTCCTTTTGTTGTCGGCGCTTTGTTCCGCCCGCCAGCAGGATGATCAGCGTATCGCCGTCACGGCCGAAATAGATGCGGTATCCAGGCCCGGCATCAATACGATATTCCTGAACGCCACCGCCGACGCCTTTGACGTTCGACAGATTGCCCAAACTCATCCTGGTGAGGGCAATCGTTACACGCGCAGCAGCCCCTGCTTCGAGGTCACCAAACCAATCCCCAAAAGGGCTGTCGCCATCGTCGGAGACGTATTCTTCAAGCTCCATACATAGGTACCATATATGTTACCTTATTTCAAGACCCTCGACGCCCAGCATCACACTCAGTCCGCTCCAACTTCAAGACCGTCGGTGACCCAACCCCGCCCGCGCCGCCCTACGCGCCCAAAAACACCGTCCGCACAAAAGCGCGGTAGAGCATGATCTGCTTGGGAAGCAGCGACGGGTCTTTCATCGATTTGGAAAGGATGATGCCGCCATCGGCGCACGCCGACAGCATATCAGCGAGCGCGTCGAAATCGACGTCAACTTTCGGCGGGTATTGCTTTGCGATCAAATCAAATCGCGCGCGAAAGCGGGTCCGCCAGGCGCCGAGGCCGATCGCGTTCAGATCGCGCACGTCCTGGCTGAACAACTGGTCCTGATAGCAATAGGACGCGACCAGGCAGCCAGGATGGCCGTTGGGGATGTCCGCCAGTTTATCGGCGAGCATTTTCAGAAAGATCAAAAACCCGTGCAGCGGGTCTTCGTTCAAAGCATCCGCCGTTTCGAACAGCCCATCGAACAATGCGTGTTCGTCATCGATGTAACGCTGCAAAAGCGCTTTGGCCAAATCGTTCTTGTCGCGGAAATGATAGAAAAATCCCGATTTGGTGATGCCCGCTTCCGCAATGATCTCTTCAATCGAGGTCGAGGCGAACCCCTTGTGCAGGACCGCGTCCTGCGCGATGTCCATCAGCTTCTCGCGTGTCTGCGCGCCTTTGCTTTGAACGCGGATGCTCATCGCTTTGCCCCGTGATAGAACTTGACCCTTGGTGCGGTTTTTGGCCTGCGCCCTTGCCGACTGCCCCCTGCGCCAAGCATTTGCGGTCGCCTAAGGATTTGCTTTTCTTGCGACAAATGCAAAAGCGCAGCAAGTGCACCATGGGTTTTCTATCGGAATTTGGCGGCCAAAGCTAATCCATTGCTCAACCGGCGCAGCCCTTTCGAGCGCCGATGGGAGACAAAAATGTTGATTGATCGCTACGGCAACCCCGCCTCGACGCAATCGCAAGAGGCGCTCGATAAATACAATGACGCATTGGAGCTTATCAGGCTCTATCGCGGCGATCCGGTCGCCGCTTTGGATGCGGCCTTGACGGAGGATCCGGATTTCGGCGGCGCCTGGGCCGCGCGCGCCGGACTGCTTGTGCAGGCGACCGACAAGGCCTGCGCCGAGGAGTTGGATAAATCCCTGCGCGCCGGCGCCGCGTCCAACCTCACCGAGCGCGACCGCCTGCATCTGGCTGCGGCGGGCGCCTGGGCGGCGGGCGATTATCAAGCGGCCGTCACACACTATGGCCGCGTTGCGCAGGAGCATCCGCGCGATCTGCTGGCGCTGCAATACGCCCATCTGGGTTGCTTCTTTCTGGGCCTACAGCATGAGTTACGCGACTGGCCGTTGCAGACGATGCGCGCCTTCAGCAAAGGCGATGACGGTTATGGCGCGCTGCTGGGCATGGCGGCGTTCGGCCTGGAAGAATGCGGCGACTATGTCCGCGCCGAAGCCCTAGGCCGTGAAGGCGTCGAGATCGATGGACGCGATGCCTGGTCGGCGCATGCGGTCGCGCACGTCAATGAGATGCGCGGCGATTCCGACGAAGGCATGCATTGGCTGAATGCATCGTCCGCAGGCTGGGCCGATAGCGGCTTTGCCTATCACAATTGGTGGCATTTGGCGCTGTTGCATCTGGACCGCGATGCGCCGCAGGACGCGTTGACTCTCTATGACGCCAAAGTGCAACCCGCCGCGGACTCGCAGATCGTGCAGGAATGGATCGACGGTTCAGCGTTGTTATGGCGCCTGCATCTGGACGGCGTGAATTGCGGCGAGCGCTTTTCCAAAATGGCTGATCTTTGGTCGCGCGCGGCGGAAGACGGCTATTACGCCTTCAACGATCTGCACGCGATCATGGCTTTTATCGGCGCCGGCCGCACGAAGGATGTGGAGCGCACATTGCGCGCGATGCGTGCGGCGGCGCAGGAAAACGGCGCCAATGCTTATATGACGCGCGCTGTCGGCCTGCCCTTGGCCGAGGCGTTCGTGGATTTTGCGGCGGGCCGCAATGCCGCTTGCGTCGAAAAAATCGGCTCGGTGCGTGGCATTGCTCAGCGCTTCGGCGGCAGCCACGCGCAGCGGGACATTATAAGTCTCACAGCGTTGCACGCAGCAACGCGCGCCGGCATGCGGCAAACGGCGGACGCCTTCGCAAGCGAACGCCTGACGCACAAACCGCACAGCCCTTGGGCGCGACGTCTGATGAAGCAAGCGGAAGCGGCGTAAAAAACGGCCCGGATCGCTCCGGGCCGTCTCGTTTTTCTGTCTCGCTTGGGGCTCAAATTCGTTTTCGTTGTATCGCGCCATGAATGGGCTGCGTGGCGCTTTAATCAATGACCGCCCAATAGCCATTCGGTTGCTGGCAGGCATGGCCCTTGGTTTGCCGCTCGCGGCCCCGGACATAAATCGTCTGGCGATACTCCGCGCACCGGAAACCATCCTGATCGTAGTAATAGTGATCGACCCGGAAGCGGCCTTTGTTACCGCTGCGGTCATTGCGCCAGTCATAGTCGCGATTGGCCCGGTTGGAATTCAAACCGTCATAATAGCTTCTGTAGGCGTAGCTGCGATCTTCGCAGTCCATATCATTGGTCAGAGCGGCGCCGATCGCGGCGCCCACCACCACGCCGGCGATGGTGGCGCCGGTTTTTGACCCGTCATGTCCCACAACATTGCCTGCAAGGCCGCCGATAAGGCCGCCGGAAATGACTGCCGCCGGATCAGGTCCGTCGCGGCATTGCTGATAAAAGGTATCGTCGTTGTAGCTATAGGTGCGCGAATAGCGATCGCGCCATCTCTGATCGTCTTGATCACTCCGGCCGCGATCCCTTCCATCACGATAATCACGATCTCGATCATCCCGGTCGCGATAAACGGCGCCGCCGCGACTCTCCCGATACCCGTCATCTCTTGATGACGTGTCGTAGCTGCTCGCACATGACGCAGCACTCACCGCCAGCATGGCGAGGGCACAGATTTTCAAAGGCCATTTCATGGTACGCTTCCTCGATTGCGCTCCTGTTGGCGAAACGACGGAAGCGTCGCAACTCAACGGGCGCTTGACGCGGCTCTCTGTTTCGCGCCGGGAGGGACATCCTGAACGGTGCTGCGGGCCGTATGTCGTAAACTCCGGGTCCCCCGCTAGGTTCCGCGCCCCGCCCGACGGCGTTGGCCATGTCCTACCAACAAAAACGGCCCGGATTACTCCGGGCCGTTTGTTCGCCTGCTGAGCATTCGGCTCAGATTTAGTTCTTCGCTTGATCGACCAACTTGTTCTTGGCGATCCAAGGCATCATGGCGCGCAGCTCGGCGCCGACCTTTTCGATCGGGTGCGCCGCAGCCATGGCGCGGGTCGCCTTGAACGAAGCCTGACCCGCCTTGTTTTCCAGCATCCAGTCGCGGGCGAACTTGCCTTTCTGGATGTCTTCCAGCACCCGCTTCATTTCCGCTTTGGTTTCGGCGGTGACGATGCGTGGGCCGGTGACGTATTCGCCATATTCGGCGGTGTTGGAGATCGAGTAATTCATGTTGGCGATGCCGCCTTCATAGATCAGATCGACGATCAGCTTCACTTCGTGCAGGCACTCGAAATAGGCCATCTCAGGCGCATAGCCCGCTTCGGTCAGGGTTTCGAAACCGGCGCGGATCAGCTCGACCAAACCGCCGCACAGCACGGCCTGCTCGCCGAACAAATCGGTTTCGCATTCTTCACGGAAGTTCGTTTCGATAATGCCCGACCGGCCGCCGCCGACGCCCGACGCATAGGCCAGAGCAGTATCGAGCGCTTTGCCCGACGCGTCCTGATGCACAGCGACCAGACAAGGCACGCCGCCGCCTTTTTGATATTCGCTGCGCACGGTATGGCCGGGGCCCTTCGGCGCCACCATCGCCACGTCGACATCCTTCGGGGCTTCGATCAGCTTGAAGTGGACGTTGAATCCGTGGGCGAACAAAAGCGTTTTTCCCGCCTTCATTTCGGACGCCATCTCGTTGTTGTAGATGTCGGCCTGCAATTCGTCCGGCGCCACGATCATGATGATGTCGGCGGCCTTGGTCGCTTCTTTCACCGTCATGACCTTCAAGCCCTCGGCTTCGGCCTTCTTGGCGGTGGCGGAGCCGGCGCGCAGCGCCACGATTACATTCTTGACGCCGCTGTCGCGCAGATTGAGCGCGTGCGCATGGCCCTGGCTGCCATAACCGACGACGGCGATGGTCTTATTCTTGATCAGGCCGAGATCGGCGTCGCGGTCGTAATAGACGCGCATGTGAGGAACTCCCGCTGGCGCCCGGGCGTAATATTCCCCAGGCAAAAAGAAAGGCGCTAATCAGCCTCTTTCCGCCTATACGTCAAGGCGCGCCGGGCCCTTTTCGGGCTCCAAAACAGTCCGGAACGGGCGTTTTATCCGTTTTGGGCCAGAAACGTCGAAGGAGGCTCGTCCCAAATGTCCGAAACCACCCTGCACCGGGCCGTGCTCGACTTCTGGAACCACGCAGGTCCGGAAGCCTGGTTCGCAAAAAGCGAGGCCTTCGACCGCCAGATCAAAGACCAGTTTGAGGGGCTGCACCACGCCGCCGCCCGGGGCGAAATCGACGATTGGGCTGTGGACTGGGAAGGCGCGCTGGCCCTGATCCTGTTGCTCGATCAATTCCCGCGCAATCTCTATCGCAACTCGCCGCACGCTTACGCCACCGACGGCAAAGGATTGCAGGTCGCCCTGGCGGCGATCAAAGCCGGGTTCGACCAAGCTGCGCCAATGCCGCAGCGGATTTTCTTCTATTTGCCGCTGGAGCACGCCGAAGACCGCGATTTGCAAACCCGCTGCCTTGGTCTGGTCGAATGCACGGGCAATCTGGACTTCATCAAATACGCCAAACTGCACCGCGACATTATCGAGCGCTTCGGACGCTTCCCCCACCGCAACGCCCAACTGGGCCGCGCTTCGACGCAGGCCGAGATCGACTTTCTCGGTAGAGGCGGCTTTTCCGGTTAAAAGCTTCCCCTGCGGAGCGCGCACGCTACGGTCCGGCGGCATTGCATCGTCTAATGCGCGCATGCCGCCGCGCGCCCTTTCCCGTTTCAGCTGATGAGCGAACAAGAATCCTTGTTCCGCCTCGCAACCGCTTTGGCGATCGGCGTGCTGATCGGCATGGAGCGGCATTGGCGGGAGCGCGATGCGCCCGCCGGCGGCCGCGTTGCAGGCATCCGCACCTTCGGGCTGTCCAGTTTGCTGGGCGGCGTCGCGGCGGTCGGCGGTCATGATCTGGGCGTCGAGCCCATTGCCAGCGCCTTGCTGATCGGCTTGAGCTTCCTGGGTTTCGCCGCCGCCATGATCGCCTTCGGTCTGCGGGAGGCGCGCGGTGAGGATTCCTACAGCGCCACGACCACGATTGCCGGTCTGATGGCGTTTGCGCTCGGCGCGTTGGCGGGGTTGGGCGCGCAGGCGTCCGCCGTCGCCGGAGCCGTCGCGGTCACGGCATTGCTGGCCTATCGCGAACCGCTGCACGGTTTTGTGCGAAGGCTGGAATGGCGCGAGTTGCGGGCGGCCATCACCGTTCTGGTCATGACTTTTTTGATCTTGCCGCTCATGCCGGATCGCACACTCGACCCATGGGGCGGCGTCAATCCGCGCGAGCTTTGGATCCTGGCGATCCTCACCGCCTTGGTGTCTTTTGCCGGCTATCTCGCGGTGAAGGCGCTGGGGGCGGAGCGCGGGCTGATGATCGCAGGCGCCGCGGGCGGGTTGTCCTCCTCGACAGCAGTAACGCTAGCGTTTTCGCGCCAGGCCAAAGCCGCGCCGCAGGATTCTCCGGTCATTTTTAGCCTGGCGGCGGGCGCCGTTCTTGCCGGCGCGGCCTCAGCCGCGCGCGCCGGACTGATCGCCATTGGCCTAGCTCCCGTTTTGATGGGTTCCGTTGGACCGCCGGTGGGTGTTTTTATCGTTATATCGAGCGCGCTGGCATGGGTCCTCAACAGGCGCGCCGACGCACTGCACCGTCAAAATGGCGCCGGCGAAGCAACGCCGGCCGGCGCG
>JBEVJO010000041.1:0-10570 GCA_040510175.1 Caulobacterales bacterium | reverse complement strand
CGCGTTTTTACTGCCGGAAGGAGATCCCATGTCGGAACTCGCAGCCAAGGCTGAAATGCTCATTCACCGACCGGCGCAAGACGTGTTCGATGCGTTCGTGCAGCCGGACATGCTGACAAAGTTTTGGCTCTCCAAGGCCAGCGCAGCGTTAGCGCCGCACGAAACCACGCATTGGGAATTCATGGTGAAAGGTGCTTCGACGGATATCCGCGTTGAGTGCTTCGATCCCCCGGAACGTCTGTTTTTCCGTTTTGCCGACGATTCAAAAGTCGAGCTGTGTTTCAAAGAACGCGACGATGGCAGCACGCACGTCACCGTAAAGAACTTTGAACTTCGCAACGCCGAAGCCGCCGTGGACTCAACGGAAGGCTTCACCCTCGTTCTGTCGGATTTGAAGACGCTGCTGGAAACCGGCAAATCTGCCAACTTGGTGCGCGACAAGGCGGCCTTGATCCAAGAGCGCATGGGCGCAGGCGGCTAAGCCTCACCGTTCTTCCAGTTCGCATAGCCCGGACGGAGTTCGTCCGGGATTTCCGCTTCGAAGGCGGCGTCGAGCGGGAATTGCGGCATCTCCTGCTTCACTGCATCCAGCAAAGCGGCGCCTTGCTTCAAATCCTTCGGCCGCTTCAGCGCGTTGCGTTTGGCCTGCTGCCCCATCCAGAGTTTCTGCAATGCGAACCAGCGCGGATCCGGCGCGACAACACGCGCCGGCGATCCATCGCGGCAAACCACCACGCGATCCACCGGGCGCCCTTTCAGCAACCATTCCTGCTCGGGCAATGGAAATGGCCGCGGGTTGTCCTGCCGCGACATCGTCGCCGCGCGCGACGGCGCGCATAGCACTTCGACCTCATAGGCTTTGGAATTGCGCGCCTGGAAGGACCGCTCAAAATTGACGGTATAGGTGGGATCGACGGCCTTGAGCATCGACCACAGAGGCTGTCCTTCGGCGACATCCGTCGCCGACCACGTCAAATCGAAATCCTGGGTTTCATCCGGCGCGGCGCGAATGAAACCGCCCGCTTCAATTGCGTAAGCCGGCATCGCATTCGTGCCGACCACCAGCACCATCGCGCCAAGCAATCCGCGCTTGTCGGCTTCGCGCAATATCTCGCCCGCCTCGCTCGACAGCATCGGAACGCGCAAGGCGCGGGCGATCTTGCCTGCTTCTTCCATTTGCGGGCGGCTTCCATCCCGGCGCAGCTTCAGGTCTTTCTTTCGTGCGTGATAGGCGTCAAAGCGCTCTTGCTGCTCCGGCGACCAGGGGCCGAGGCTCGTGCCGTTGCCGCTGCGGTCACGGATTTCGTACAGGTACGCGCGGCCACCGACTTCCTTCCGGCGCAAATCGTATGGCATCGTTGACAGTTCGCGTTCGGCCTCGACCCATACGCCATAGCGTTGCTCAAGATTGATGAGCGCCCTGGCCTGTTCGTCGGAAAAGGGTTCAATCGCCGCCATCCGATTTATCCCACGTTTATTGATTTTCGTATTTTGTGGGATAAACTCCATAAAATCAACGACTTTATAGGCTTAAATTTCAAGCGCCTATGATCTTAGCGCCGCACCGATCAGGTCAGAGCCCCGCTCACCAATCATGATCGCCGCAGCGGCCGTACCGCCGGACACAAGGCTCGGCATCGCCGACGCGTCCGCCACCCACAATCCGTCCGCCCCGTGCACCTTCAATTTCGGATCGACGACGGCCATCGCATCCACGCCGATCTTGCAGGTTCCAGCGGCATGGAAGGACGGCGCGGCCGCTTTGTGCAGATACTTGATCAGCCCCTGCTTGTTGGAGATCGGCGAGCTCGGCGTCACCTCGCCGGTAATATATTTGGAAAGCGCGGGCTTAGCCGCAATCATGCGCGCGGCGATCAGCGCCTCGGCGAGCTGTTCCGCATCGTCTTCATCGCCCAGCAATTCGTGGCGGATCACTGGCGGCGCGAGCGGATCATTGCCGCGCAGCAGAATTTCACCGCGTGCGTTCGGATGGCAAATACTAACGAAGGTGCTGATCGACGGAAGCCGCCGCATTTTCATGGAGCCCTCGTCGTCGAGCTCCGTGGCGAAAGCGGCGAAGGCGAGATGCACGTTCGGTGACGGCAGGTTGCGGCGCGTGCGGAGAAAGGCATGCGCCTGCCCCATCGACAAAGTCATCGCGCCCTGCCGGTTCAAGCCAAAATCGAGCGCCTGCTTGATCGCGCCAAAGCCCCGGCTTTCCGTATTCAATGTCGGCACATTGACGTCCTGCACCAAAAGCGCGCCGGGGCGCTCCTGCAGGTTTTTTCCCACGCCCGGCAGATCGGCGAGCACTTCGATATCCATCGAGGCAAGATGCGCGCCCGGTCCAAGGCCGGATTGCATCAGCAGTTTCGGCGTATTCAACGCGCCGGCGCAGACAACAATGCCGCGCGCAGCGCTAATCGCCTGCGGAAGATTGTGCTGCACATAGTCGATTCCGATGGCGCGGGCGCCGTCAAAGCGGATGCGAGTCACCTGCGCATTCGTGATGATCTCAAGATTTTTGCGCTTCAACGCCGGTTCCAGAAAGGCGGCGGCCGTCGAATGGCGCACGCCGTTCTTTTGCGTCACCTGGACAAAATCGACGCCCTCCGGGCGCGCGCCATTGAGATCGGGGCTGCGCGGAATGCCGGTTTCGATCGCCGCTTCGATCCAATCATCCACCAGATGCGAATGCGCCCGGCCCTCGGCGACGCGCTGCGGTCCATCGCCGCCGCGATAATCGTCCACGCCACGCTCATTGTCCTCGAGGCGCTTAAAATAGGGCAGCACGCTTTCGTAATCCCAACCCGCTGCGCCCTCTTTCGCCCAGCGGTCGTAGTCAGCGCGATGTCCACGCATGAAGGTCATGCCATTGATGGCGCTGCCGCCGCCCAGGCATTTGCCCGCCGGCCAATAATCCGCCCGGTCGCCGATCGACGGATCGGGCTCGGCCCGGAAGCGCCAGTCGAATTCCGGGCTGTTGATCGCCGCGTTCATCATGGATGGAATTTTTGTGAAGCCGTGATGGTCCGACTCGCCCGCCTCGATCAGGAGGACGTTCAACCTTTCATCCTCCGAGAGGCGCGCGGCCATCACGCAGCCGGCAGAGCCGCCGCCGACGACAATTATGTCAAACCGCATTGCACCGAATCCAAGGGACGAATCACTTGGCTTAAATACCCCTGTTCGCCGGCCAATTCAGCTTTAGGCACAGCGGCGCCGGGCTTTGTGCGCAGCCCGATTTGCGGCGAATCGCCGCCAGGAAGGCGTTTGTGGGCCGGAAGTGACCAGCGAGCGCCCGCGAATTGATCCAATCGCGGCGCGCGCGCCCGATCACACCTTCACATCCCCCGCCTTTGCCGAGTCATGCTAAGCGATGCCCATGACTTACCGCGCTTTGAGTCGCCCACGCCCAGGAGCGTCCGCATGAAAGCGGCGGTGCTTCTCGCGGCGGGGCTGTCCACGCGCTTCACCGGCCCCAACAAGCTCTTGCTGCCGTTTCGCGACCGGCCGATGATCGGCTGGGCGGCCGAGGCGTTTGGGCTGGCCCCGGTGGACAAACGCGTTCTTGTCACTGGACGGGACCAAAGCCCGATCACGCAAGCGGTCAGCACCTATTGCGGCGCGCGTTTTCAGAGCGTGCACAACGAGACGCCGGAAACCGGCTTCGCCGATTCTCTGAAAATGGGCCTTGCGCAAGTCGCCACGGCCGATTGGACGCTGGTCTTAATGGCGGACATGCCGGATGTGGCCGCGCCCCTGCTGCAGGATCTTTTCGCAGCCGCCGAACCGGACGCCTACGCCGTGACGCCCGCTCTAGCCGGCGCGTGGGGCAGTCCAGTGATTCTGTCAGCGGAGGCGGCAGGCGACGCGGCGGCCTTGCAAGGCGATCGCACAGTCTGGCCGCTCCTGCAGGCCCGCCGCGCCGAAGTGGCGATCCTGCCCGTGCAGTCAAAGGCGATCTTCCGCGACATCGACTGGCCGTCGGATTTGAACGGCGCGGTTTGAGGCGTGACGGCGCATTGGGATCGACGTAAAACGCGATCATGGAAACCTTCGGCGAAAAACTGGGGCTCGTGCAGCCTGGACAGATCTGGTCTATCAAGCAGGCGCCTAATCCGGAAGCCCGCGCCATCATCGGACGCGTCGAGCCATTCAAAGGCCGCATGGTGCTGCACCTCTCGGTGCGCGATCTGGCGCCGCCGGGCGGCGTCGACGCCTTCGAGGCGGAAGCCGAATTGATGATTGGCCATATCCCGATCGCGCTGGAATCGGCGGTTGAATCGCTCAGCAGTCTGATTTCGCCTGCCGGTGAAATTACGCCGGAATTCGAACAGGGCTATGCCGAGTGGAAGGCCGCCGCCGACAAAGGCCAAGCCGGCATTTTCATTGAAACCATCCCGGACGCCATCTGGGATATTTTCGCCGTGATGCGGACGGGCACGCCGGAAGAAGATGATGCCTAGAGCCTTTCCCGATCGAACCGACTCAGTTCGATCGGATGGAAAGGCTCTGATTCGAAAGTTTAGAGCATCATTCACCGATCAATCTGAAGTCGATTGATCGGATGATGCTCTAGCGCCTGTCGAGCGGCGCCTGGCGCTCGAACGGAACAGGATAAGCCGGACGCCCCGTGTTTTCAAAAGCGTCGAGATTCTCAAACGTGACTTGTGCGATCGCCGTCATCGCCTCAACGGTAAAAAATCCCTGATGACCGGTGATCAGGACATTGGGAAACGTCAAAAGACGCGCGAAGACATCGTCCGGTAGGATCAGATTCGACTTGTCTTCAAAGAAAAGGTCGGCCTCTTCTTCATAGACGTCGAGCGCCAGCCCCCCTAATTTGCCGGTCTTTAACGCCTCGATCACGGCGGGCGTATCAATCACGGCGCCGCGGCTGGTATTGATCAGCAGCGCGCCGTCTCTCATTTGAGCCAGCGTCTTCGCGTTCAGTAAATGCCGTGTGCTCGGCGTCAGAGGACAATGCAACGTGACGACATGGCTTTCCTGCAATAGATCCAGCAAGGGCGCGAAGGCGATGCCGGCATCACGCGCCGCGTCGCCGGCTTGAGGATCATAACCCAGCACGCGGCAGCCGAAGCCCTTCATGATCCGCGCAACGATCGTGCCGATCAAGCCGGCGCCGATAATACCGATTGTCTTACCTGCCAGGTCAAAACCCATCAGGCCATCGAGCGCAAAATTGCCTTCACGCACGCGGTTATACGCGCGATGCACTTTTCGATTGAGCGTCAGCATCAAGGCGACGGTATGCTCCGCCACGGCGTTCGGCGAATAAGCCGGCACGCGCCCGATCGCGAGGCCTAGCCGATCCGCACACTCAAGATCGACGTTGTTGAAGCCGGCCGACCGCAACACGACAAGGCGCACGTGGGCTTCAACAAGGCGCTCAAGAACGGGCCGCGTCAGGTCGTCATTGACGAAAGCGCACACAGCCTCGCAACCGCCGGCCAATTGCGCGGTCGCCGGCGTCAGATGCGCGTCGAAATAAATGAGATCATGCCGGTGCGGCTGATTGCTGGCGTCCAAAAAGGCCCGGTCATAGCTCTTGGCGCTGAAAACGGCGACCTTCATAGATTGACCTTTGGGAGAGCGCCATTGGCGGCGTCTCGATAAACGTTTGAACAGGCGCTTAGTTCATCCGGCCATCAGAAAGGCGCGGACAACTCCTTCGCCTTCGCCAAAAGCGTCTTACGGTCGGACGGAAAATCATTGTCGATCCACCATTGCTCGACCGCGCGCAACGTTACCCCCATGGCCGGCCCCGGCTTTACGCCCGCGCGCGCCAGGTCGTCGCCATTGACCGGCAATTTCGGCGGCGTCCAATTTTGTGCGAAGGCGCGCATGGTTTTGTAGCGCGCTGTATCTGCATCGCCGCTGGCGTTCGACAACGCCAAAACCAGCCGGTCAGAAAAAGCCTGCGGCCCCAACCGGTACAACGCAGCGCGCGCCGAGCGTTCCGACAAAGGCGGCATGGCGACGCCGTCGCGCGACAGTCCCGCCGCCAAGCGATCTTTTTCCTCGTTCGACATTTTCAGGCGCGCCGCAGCGATGGCGCCTTTGTCTTCCTCCAGCAGCAACGCCATGAAGCGCGGCAGGGGATCGAACGTGCGCGCTTTCGGCTCGGCATTGAGCTGCGCGGCAATCAGGCGATCCAGCATCGCCGCGCCTGGCGCTTCCGGCATAAGCCGGCGCAGGATGCCGCTGGATTCCATCGCCTGCAGAGCATTGCGCGGATCGCGCGCCGCCAGCAATTTTTTGAATTCCTTCCAAACGCGCTCTACCGATAAACCTTGCATGCCGTCAGCCAGCCGGGCGCAAGCAGCAAGGCCGTCCGCATCCAGCGCGCCGCCGCCATACCAGGCCGAAAAACGGAAGAAACGCAGGATGCGCAAATAGTCCTCGCGGATGCGGTCCTCGGCCGCACCGATAAAGACCACGCGTCCGGCCAACGCATCGGCGATTCCGCCGACCGGGTCGAACAATGTTCCGTCCGCGTCGGCATAGATTGCATTCAGCCGGAAATCGCGGCGCTGCGCATCTCCGGTCCAATCGGTGCTGAACGCCACGACAGCGCGGCGGCCGTCGGTTTCGACATCACGGCGCAAGGTCGTGATCTCATAGGGGCGGCCATCCGCCACCGCCGTGATGGTGCCGTGGTCAATACCGGTGGGCACCGCCTTGATGCCCGCCGTCTCCAACGCCGCGATCACTTGTAGCGGGATCAGCGGCGTTGCGATGTCGATGTCATCGACCTTCTGATTCAGCAATTGATTGCGCACGCAGCCGCCGACGAAGCGCGCCAGCGGTCCCGTCAAATCCGGCGCCTGACTGCGCGCCGCTTCCAGCGCCGCCATCACCGCGCGCGTCGAGTCCCGCAGACGCCAGTCGCTGTCGGGCAATTTGTTCAGCAGATCGCTCATGGTTCTGGCGAACGGTCAGCGGCGGCGGCGTCCCGTTCCTGCGCCGCCTTTTGCATGGGGGTCAGCACCACTTCATCTTTTGGCGCGGAGTCCGGCGCGGAAAACGAACCGCGAGTCACCTCGCCATCTTCGTCCACGCGGGCCGGGGTATATGTCTGATCGACGTGCCGCGGCTCCAGCGCCCAGGTCAGCAAAAAGCCGCCGATCGCCAGCACCGTTCCGTAGAGCACAAGCAACGGCATGCGCCGACCATAGTCCGGCAATTCGACCCCAGGCTTCAGCCGCCGCGCCAGAGCGCGGCTGCCGAAATAGGCGATGAACGGAAACGCGAACAGGATCGCTTCGATGATAAGGCGGCGGATCATGCCGCTATTGTCGGCTGTGTCGCGATCTCTGGCAAATGGGCCAAGCCGGTCAGTTTCTGCAACTGACGCGGGTCAACAAGGTCGGGCCGGAGCGCTGACGCTCCATGTCCTTGACCGAGCCGTCGGCGAAGCCGCGTTTCACGCACTCCGCCTGAGCTTCCTCCACGCAACTGACGGCGCAGCTGCGCCGGACGGTAAACTTGGTCGACACCGCAGCAGCGGCAGTGTCTGCCTTTGCCTGGGTTGTTTTCAAATCCCCGGTCATTGCGTCGACGCGCGCTTCGAGCTGCGTGATGCGGCACTTCAGATCATCCTCGGCGCAAGCGCCGGTCTGTGCTTGCGCCGCGCCGGAAAGCAACGCCGCCGCAAAAAGGCCGGCGGCGAGAAGTGTGGGCTTGAATGACATTCTGATCCTTTGGCCTAACGTTTACGGCAAATCAGCAGGCCGTCGCCGATCGCAGTCAGCGCAAGATCCACGCGCGGATCTTTCCTGGCGTTCGCCGCGACGGCGCGCAACGCCTTCGTGTCATCGGTCTCATCATTTGGGTCCGCCACGGCGCCGGACCACAGCATATTGTCGAACACCATGATCCCGCCCGGCCGCAACAGGGTGAAGCACTTGTCGTAATAATCCTGGTAGCCGGTTTTGTCGGCGTCGATGAAGGCGAAGTCGACCGGTCCGGCGCGTCCGTCTTTAATGAGACGCGACAGCGTTTCATTTGCCGGGGCCAGCGTCAGCTGAACAATTTTGTCCACACCCGCCGATCGCCAATATTCCTGCGCCTTGGCCGTCCATTCCTCACTGACGTCGAGGGCGTGCAATTTGGCGGCGTCCCCGTGCATTTCGTTCATCGCCAGCGCGACGGCGAGGGACGAATAGCCGGTGAAAACGCCGACCTCGATGACCGTCTTGGCATGCACCATCTTGGCCAGCAGTTGCATGAAGGCGCCCTGTTCGGCGCTGATCTGCATTCGGGCTTCATCGCCGAGCTTTACGGTTTCCGCCCGGCAGCGCCGCAAAACCGGATGCTCAGCCGGATTATGGGCGTGCAGATAGCCGATCACCTCATGTGACAATCCGATGGACGAACTCATTCTGTTCTCCTGCAGCTCCAGCATCTTAGCGCCATAGCGCGATCCCAAACACCGTCTTGCGCATCAAGATTCGCCCGCCGCGAGTATTGCCTTGCATTTCACTGAATGAACGTTTAGTCAAAAACCACAGCCAAGGCCGCGATCCTATGCCCTCGAAAAAATCCTCCACGGTCTCAAAGACCAAGCTCGACACCGCAGAAACCGGAACACGAGCAGCGCGCAAGGCGGCCCAGCCTCAGCGCATCCTCGCCGCCGCTTTGCAGGCGTTCGGCGAAAAGGGTTTCGCCGCGACCCGCATGGAAGACGTCGCCAAACACGCCGGCATCACCAAGGGGGCCATTTATCTGTACTTCCCCTCCAAGCAGGCGCTGCTCGAAGCGCTGATACGGCGCGACATCTCGCCCGCAATTTCCGTGGCCGCCGCACGCCTGAAACAGCATCAGGGTCCGATCGAGCCCGCTTTGCGCCTGGTGCTAGCCACCGCGCAGAAATTCCTGCAGGGCGACGTCCTGCCCACCTATGTCCGGCTAATCGTCGCGGAGTCGGGCAACTTCCCCGACATTGCCCGCTTCCATCTGCGGGAAATCGTCTCCGTTGTGATTGGCGCCTTGAGCGATCTTTTTGAACGCGCCATGGCGCGCGGCGATATCCGCCGCATGGATCCAGAGATCGCCGCCCGTCTTTTCATGGCGCCGATCGTCAAGAGCGTTTTGTGGCGCGTGGTGTTCCGCGCGGTCGAGGAAAAGCCGTTCGATCCGGCGCCGTTTCTCGAAACGCATATCGGGGTTTTCATGCGCGGCATGGCGCCTGACGCGGAGCCATCCAAATGACCCGGCAAATATCTCCCCATCGCGCCTTGCTCGGCGCGGCGCTGTTGGCGCTGGCCGGCTGCGGCGCGAAAACACCCACCTATACCGGCTACGTAGAAGCTGATTACGCGCTGATCTCCGCGCCGCAATCCGGCTGGATCACGGCCGTCAATGTCGATCGCGGCGCAGTGATCAAAAACGGCGATGCCCTCTTCACCCTCGACGCGGACCTCCAAACCGCCGCCGAATCCGAAGCCGCACAACGCGCCGCCGCGGCGCAAGCCAATGTGCGTGATCTGCAGCGCGGCGCTCGTCCCGCTGATCTCGCGCCTTTGGAAGCGCAACGCATCAACGCACAGGCGCAATACGATCTAGCGACGCGCGATGAAGCGCGTTGGCGGCCTCTGGTCGACAAAGGCTTCGCATCCAAAGCCAAGCTCGATGAAATCGTGGCGCAGCGCGAATCCGCGCGGGCGCAATTGGCGCAAATCGACAAGACGATCGCCGCCGAAAAACTGTCGGCCCGCAGCGATCAATTGGCCGCCGCCCGAGCGAACAGCGCCGCCGCCAACTCCGTGGTGGCCCAGGCCGCCTGGACTAAAGGCCAGCGCAGCATCGAATCCCGCATAGCCGGCGCGGTGGAAGACCGTTTGCGCGAGCCCGGCGAGTTCGTCGCCGCCGGTCAGCCCGTTTTGTCAGTGCTGCCCGAAGGCCGAACCTTTGTGCGGTTCTTCGTGCCGCAGGAAGACATCGCCGGCTTACGCGTCGGCGATGTCCTGAATCTCTCGTGCGACGGCTGCGCCGACGGCATGCAAGCGCGCATTCGCTTCATTTCGCGCGAAGCCGAGTTCACCCCGCCGGTCATTTTCTCTGAACGCGAACGCCAGCGTCTGGTCTTCATGGTGGAAGCGGCGCCCGAAGGCGGCGATGTGATTTTGCGGCCAGGACTGCCGGTAGACGTGCGCGCGGCGGCGCTGAAATCCAAAGGCAAAGAGCGTCATGGCTGAGGTCGCGCTCGCCTTCGACGTCAAGGGATTGACAAAGCGCTTCGGCGGCCGCACCGCTGTCGATCACGTCGATCTGTCGATGCCCAAAGGCGAAGTCTGGGGCTTTTTGGGGCCGAACGGCTCCGGCAAAACAACCACCATCCGCATGCTGTGCGGCTTGCTGAAACCCGACGACGGCGAAGGCGAATGTTTGGGCTTCAACATCCGCACCCAGTCGCGCCAGATCAAACGCCGCGTCGGCTACATGACCCAGAAGTTTTCTTATTGGGAGGATCTGACGATCCGGGAGAATCTGGATTTCGTCGCGCACCTCTACGAATTGCCACATCGTGTTGCTTTGGTCGATC
>JBEVJO010000040.1:0-2609 GCA_040510175.1 Caulobacterales bacterium | reverse complement strand
TCGCCGACGCAGGCGAAGATTTCCGGCGTCATGTAATTGTGCGCCAGGATAACGGCGTTCTTTTCAACCTTGATCTTGTTGATGGCGGCGATCAGTGGGGCATAGGCGGGCCACTCCAGCGGCGTGACCACGTCCTTGACGAGCATATAGAGATGGTCGGTTTCGGCCTTCACCTCGTCGGAAAAGCTCAAGCCGCGCGCTTGCGCGGCATTCAGCGCGCCAAAAGCGCCTGAGGGACGGGTATCGCAAGCCGGACCGGCGTCGATAATACGGGCCATACTGGGCCTCCCTATGCTCAAACCGAGTATAACCCGGTCCCATAAAAACCGGCGAACTCCCGCCGGCACTTATGCTGAGTCAGAGTATAACTGACCTGTTACAAATATAAGGTTTGCAGGCTCTGCACAAGGGGCAGGCAGCTTAAATTAAAGATACTCCCGGTTAACGAAACTGCTTTGGCCCTGAAGGGGAGTTTCGCGGACGATTCCTCAGTTGTGCTCAGGCCCCGTCAAGCGGTGTGCGCGCGGCGCGGCGATGCCGCCCGCGGCCCGTTCGGCCAGGACCTCGCGACGGAAGCGGAATAAAGCGGCCGGACGCCCGCCGGTCCCGCTTTCGACGGCGCCGGTGGCTTCCACTAAACCGGCATGTTCGACCATGCGCCGGAAGTTCTGTTTGTGCAGGGACAAACCCAAGACCGATTCCGCGACATGCTGCAGTTCAGACAGAGTGAAATCGCGCTGCAGCAGATCGAATATGATCGGCCGGTATTTCAGTTTGGCGCGCAAACGGCCGATGGCGGTCGCCAGAATACGCCGGTGGTCCGAGCCCATGGGTTCGCCGAGGCCTGGCGTCGCGGCCATTGGTTGTGGCGTCCGCTCGCTTTTGGTGCGCTCCCGCATGCGATCACGTTGCGCCTCGGGCGCGAGGCCTGCCTCATACAGCAATTCGTAGCGCTCCAGCGCGCGTTCCTCGACCCAGGGTGCGCCATCCAAAGCGAAGTGCAGACGCACCCGGCCAAGGCGGCTGGCGGTTTCAGATTCATTGCCGCCGGCGCTCGCCCAGGCGATCAAACGCGGCGCGAGCAGGGTTGCAATGATAGCGGGACGGCCGCCGCGCCAATCTTCCCAGGGAAAGTAGCGGTACCATTCCTGCCACGCCGCTTCGGCGCCTTGCAGGTCAGTGCGCTCGGGCGCGATCGCCAGATAGCCGATCGAGATGACGCGTTCGGCGGCGCCGCCGCCAAGGTCGGCGCGCGGCGCTTCGCGGCCACGATCGCCAAAGGTGTAGAGCTGTTCGACATAGGCGGCGTCAAAACCGGTCTGGTCGGTGATGAAGGTGCGCAAGCCAAGCTCGAAGGTGCGGTGGCGCGCCGGATCGAAGGGGCCGAACGGCAAGCCCGCGAGCCCGTCGCTAGTGGCCTGACGCGTGACCAGCACATAAGGCTCATTCGCGTCGGCGGCGACGATCACCGCCGTCAGGCCGATGACGGCATGGGCGTCTTCGCGCAACGGCATCTCAGCCGCCTCCCGTTGCGGGCGCGTCATAGAACGCCGGAATGGAAAACGGTTCGGCGCGTTCGGCGAAAGTGCCGCGCCCGATGCTGGCGACAGCTTTCGACATGCGGCCGCCGCGTCCCAGAACTTGATCGGCCAATGCGACAATGCGCAAATTGGGCGAGGCGGTATGCGAGGCGTTGCGCAGCGCCAAGGCGATGTCGATTTCAAGCGCCTCCGGATTGAGCGCGCAGGCAATCGTAAAGGCCGAGGCCGTGGAGCGCGATATTCCGGCCCAGCAATGCACCAATAATGGTGCGCTGCGATCCCAGCTTTGCGCGAAGGTCAGCAGAGATTCGACGTGATGCGTTTCCGGCAGGGTCAAGCCCATGATCAGTTCGTCAATATCATGCACACCGATTTTCAGGTGCGACTCGTCCGTCAGCGGATGCAGCGATGGGAAACGATCATACGGGTCCAGTAGGCTGATCGCGTGGCTGATGCCTTTTTCGCTGGCGACGCTCGGGGCGAGGTTCAGGGGGCAGACGATTATTTCCACGTTTTGCCGCCTTTGCTCGGAGGATGCACGCGATCAACAATCTCGGTCAGTTCGTTAAAGCGCGCCAGAAAGGCGGCCTGCGCTTGTTTGGCCGGCATCGGCTCCAGGACCATCTCGATATCCATGGGCGGCGCGCCGATATGTTTGCGCGCATCTGCGCGGCTGAAGCCCGCCAATTGCACCGCTTCGAAATAGGCGCAGGCTTTGTCCGCTTTCTTGATCAGCGCCGTGACTTGCGCAGGCAGGATTGGGGGCAGGCCGAAACGCAGGTGCACGGCTTGGGTAAGACGATCCTCTATGATCTTGTAGTCGCCCGATATGGCCGCCTTGAACGGACTAATCATATCGCCCACCACATATTCAGCGGCGTCGTGCAACAAGGCGGCGAGGCGCCAGCGCGCGGCGAGTTGCGGGTCGATCAGCGCAGCGGTCTCTTCGACGACCATACAATGTTGGGCTACGGAGAATGAGTGCTCGCCGATGGTCTGGCCGTTCCAGCGCGCGACGCGCGCGATGCCGTGCGCGATGTCGTCGATTTCGATGTCGAAGGGCGATGG
>JBEVJO010000039.1:0-2745 GCA_040510175.1 Caulobacterales bacterium | reverse complement strand
TCTTCTCAACCACCAAACCCATCGCAGCGTTGATGATCGCGCGACTGGTAGATCAAGGCCGCCTCGATTACGAAAAACCGCTGGCGGAGATCTGGCCGGACTTCGCCCAGAACGGCAAAGAGCGGGTCACGCTGGGCCAGGCCATGTCGCATCAGGCCGGTGTGGCGGCGTTCGTGGAGCCGATCGACCCCAAGGACTGGTTCGACCCGCCGAAGCTGGCGGCGGATTTGGCGCGCGTTGCGCCTTTATGGCCGCTGGGGACCGCATCCGGCTATCACGCCATGACCTTCGCGCCCCTGGCCGCCGAACCTGCGCGACTCGCCGACCCGCAAGGCCGCAGCATCGGCGTGCAATTGGCGGAAGACCTCTGCGCGCCGTTCGACATTGATTTCCGGATCGGCCGCGCCGCGTCCGAAGCGCACCGCATCGCTGACTTAAAACTGCCGCCCGCCGCCGCCGATCTGGGCGAACTCACCGATCTAAAACGCGCCGTCTTCATGACCCGCTGGGGCGCGCCGCGCGGCGAGACGCCGGAATGGCGCGATGCTGAAATTCCCTCCGCTAATGGCCACGGCACAGCGGCGGCTGTCGCCAAGCTCTATTCCATCTACGCCAATGGCGGCCGTATCGGCGGCAAGCAATTTATTTCGCCGGGCGCTTACGAAGCGCTGACGCGCACGCGTATTGAAGGTCCGGAATTGGTGCTGCCTTACGACATCCACTGGGCGGCGGGGATCATGCGCAACAACGCGCTCAAGGTCGGCCCAAACCCGGATGCGCTCGGTCACGGCGGACGTGGCGGCTCGGTCGGCATGGCCGATCCCGACCGGCGCATGTCCGCCGCCTATGTGATGAACAAGATGAGCCCGGCGCTGGTCGGCGACGCACGTTGGGAGCGCTTGGTCGCCGCGCTGTATGCGTGTCTTTGATTTTGTCGTGAAGGAGCGTTCAATGAAAAAGCTTTCAACCATTGCTTTATTCGCGATCATCCTCGCCGCGTGCGGTCAACCCGCGGTCGACAATTCTGGCGCCGCAGAAGTCGAAGCCGCGCCGAACCAAGCTTCCGCCACTTTATCGGCTGACGAACAAAAGGCCGTATTCACCGCCATTGGCTTAGCGGCCGACGCCAAAGGCCAGGTCGAAAACGAGTGCGGGGAAAAGGTTACGCCGCAAATTCTGTCCGCCGATTTCGGCGGGCCTGTCGGCGTGGCGCAGATCGTCATTGTTCCTGGCGGCCCCAACACCATCACCTGTTATGGCGACGGGCCTGGTCTTTTGACGATCGTGCAGCGCCAGGGATCGGCCTTCAAAGGCATCTTCACGGATCGCGGCGGCATCTCCATCCTGCCCAGCACGCATCAAGGCGCGCATGATATTTCCGTCGGCGGGCCGGGCTTTTCGTTTCCGGTTTTCAGCTGGAATGGCGCCGAATATGCGCCCGCCAACAAAACCATTTCCGACACCGAATTCGCCAAGGGCCAAATGCTGCCTTAAGCGCTGGAGATATTAAGTCCGCCGTTTGATCTCACGCTCCACATCGCGGCCGCGATAAAGCACTGCGAGGATAATGACTCTTCCGCTTTCGTCGTTCACCGAGAACGCAATGGATAGGGTGCGGCGCCATCCTGAAAGCCGGAGACTTGGACGGATGTCCTCGCGCGATACGCCCCGCCAGGGAGCCGTCGCAAAGCCCTCCAAGTGGTGCAGGATTTTGGCGACAAATGAATCCGCAAAGGCTCGATCACGCGCGCCAGTGACGTAATCGCGGATGTTTTCAAGATCGCCCAAGGCCGCCGGATCGAGTTCGACGGTAAAGCGCCGCACAGCCTAAGCGCCGCCAAGCAACCGTTTACGCGCGTCTTCCAGGCTGATTGCTTTGGTCGGATCGGTTGCGTGCGCATCATATCGCTCCGCGACCACGCCTTTCAGCCAAGCGTCCAGTTCAAGATCGGCGGAGTCTTCCAGAACCGCCAGCGCGTCCGCCACCGCTGCCTCGGGCGTCGGATAGTCGCCCGCTTTGACAATGCGTTCCAAGCGCTCTGCTGCGTCGCCAGTCAGGGTCAACGTGAAGGGGTGATCGGCCATAATGCAAAATAACTCAGTCAGGTCTGCATGCAAAGGGTTCGCGCGGCCCGAAAACCTGACCACTCCTCATTGCCGCATTGCGTCCGGGCGGCGCCTTGGCTAGACCCTGGGCCAAATTCCATCCCAAATTCATCGCCCAACGGAGACTCCCATGGCCAGAGCGAAAATCGCCCTTATCGGCGCCGGCATGATCGGCGGCACCCTCGCCCACATTTGTTCGCGCGAAGAACTGGGCGACGTTGTCCTGGTCGACATGAAGGGCGGGATCGCCAAGGGCAAAGGCCTTGATATTGCTGAAGCCGCCTCGGTCTACGGCAAGGACTCAGCGATGTCGGGCGCCTCGCTTGAGGAATATCAAGCCATTGCGGGCGCGGACGTCATCATCGTCACCGCCGGCGTGCCGCGCAAACCCGGCATGAGCCGCGACGATCTGATCGGCATCAATCTGGGCGTCATGAAATCGGTCGGCGCCGCCATCAAGCAGCACGCGCCGAAAGCCTTCGTCATCTGCATCACCAACCCGCTGGATGCGATGGTCTGGGCGTTGCAAAAATTCTCCGGCCTGCCTGCGTCACACATCGTCGGCATGGCCGGCGTGCTGGATGCCGCGCGCGTCGCCTATTTCCTTTCGGAAAAGACCGGCGTTTCCATTGAAGACGT
>JBEVJO010000038.1:0-3386 GCA_040510175.1 Caulobacterales bacterium | reverse complement strand
ACAGACACAGTGCGGACGGCGGCGAGGGGAATGGAGCATTGGCAATGGGTGTGTCGCCATGGATGAAGGCTATAGTCGGTGGGGCTGCGCTATTGGTGCTGTCGACCGCTCCAGCCTCCGCTGAGACCCTCAGTTTTGATGTTTTCCGAAACGGGTCGCCGTTTGGCAGCCACGTCGTGACGCTCACCCGCCAAGGTGAGTTTCTCAAGGTAAATTCCAAATTGCGCATGGAGGTCAAATTAGGCCCCATCACGGTGTTTACCTATCAGACCGAATGCAACGAGCGCTGGAAGGCGAAACAACTCGAAACGCTGACCTGCCTGACGCTGAAAAATGGCGCAAAGAGCCGGATCGACATCAAGCGCTTTAACGAACGCCTTGCGATTTCGATCAATGGGAAGGACTCCCGTTGGCTCCCCAATCTTGCGCCGATCAGCCCGTGGAACATGTACGCGGTCAATGACAGCCAAACCCTCGCGCTCGAAGACGGCAAGGTGTTGCCGCTCGCCAGCAAAGATTTCGGCAAGGAAAAGATCAAAATTGGCGGCAAGACCATGGACGCCCGGCGAATTCGATATACCTCAGCCTTAGTCGTGGATTCTTGGTACGATTCCCGCGGTCGCTGGCTGAAAGCAAAGTTCAAAGCGAGCGGCGAAAATATAGAGTACCGCCTGAAAGTCTAACTGGAGGTTCAATGGCGCGTTTGCCGGCTCGGCCCGATCATGGATCTGCTTGGGTCACCGGGGCGAGTTCTGGCATTGGTCGCGCATTGGCGCTGGAGTTGGTGCGGCGTGGCTGGCGAGTGGGCGTCACAGCTCGGCGCGAAGAACAGCTTCAGACATTGGCGGCGGAAGCGCCGGAGAAGTTCGTCGTTGCGCCAGCTGACGTCGCTCATGAATCGCAAATGCGCGCTGCCGCCGAAACCGTGTGCGGCGCATTCGGTCCGATCGGTCTCGTCGTCGTCTGCGCCGGCATCTATCTGCCGGTAAGCGCAGAGGCCCCGGACATCGGCGCGTTCCGGAATACATGGGACGTCAATTTGATGGGAGCCGTGCACGCTTGGGCGCTCGCGGCGCCGGACATGACGGCGCGCAGGCAGGGACATATCCATCTGGTCTCGTCGGCGACCGGCTTCGGCGGCATGCCGACAGCGTCCGCGTATGGTGCGTCGAAGGCCGCACTCATCAACATGGCGGAGTGTTTGAACATCGAACTGAAGCGGTACGGCGTCGGCGTTTCAGTCTCCACGCCGGGTTTCGTCAAAACTCCCGCGCAAGCCGAAACACCGTTTCCCAAGCCATTTATGGTAAGCCCAGAATTTGCGGCGCGGCGTATTGTCGACGGACTGCAACGCGGCAATTTTGAAATCACCTTCCCGCGTCGTTTCACATGGGGTCTGAAAGCACTCTATGCGCTGCCAAGGGCTGCTTATTTGCCCTTAGTCCGGAAGCAGACGGGCTGGGAAAAGCCGCCGAAGATCATCAACTAGTTGGCTTTTGCCAATGCAAACTGGGCCACGTCGATGCGCCCTGATTTGAAACCCGCCTCGCAGTACGACAAATAGAAATGCCATAGGCGCTTAAAGCGTTCGTCGAAGCCGAGCGTTCGGATGTCGTGCCACTTTTCGTTAAAACGGTGAGCCCATTCGGCGAGCGTTCGCGCATAGGACTGACCGAATTGCGATGCGCCCTGCCACGACAGGCCGGCGTTCGCCGCTTCTTCTTGGAGGCGCTTTACGCTGGGCAGCATGCCGCCCGGAAAAACGTAGCGTTGGATGAAGTCCGAACGGCGGCGATAGCTTTCAAACAGCTCATCGCGAATCGTAATGATCTGAAGGTTGGCGCGTCCGCCAGGCTTCAAAACCTGCGCGACCTTTTTGAAGTAGGTCGACCAGTATCGTTCACCGACCGCTTCAAACATTTCGATCGAGGCGACGGCATCAAATTCGCCGCTGATGTCGCGATAATCCTTCAACAGAATTTCGACCTGGTCGGATAGTCCGGCCTTGGCGATGCGCTCCTTGGCGAATTCATACTGTGCGTTGGAAATGGTCACGCCGGTAACGTGGACGCCGTATTCGCGCGCGACATATTCGGCGAAGCCGCCCCAACCGCAGCCGATCTCCAGCACGCGTTGGCCGGGTTTCAACTGGAGGCTTTCGGCCAGAGTTTGATATTTGCGCGCCTGCGCCGCTTCGAGCGTTTGCGCCTCTTCATCAAAGCGCCCCGAGGAATAGGTCATCGATCCATCGAGCCAGCGCTTGTAGAAGTCGTTGCCGAGATCGTAATGCGCCAGGATGTTTCGCTTGGATCCCGTGCGTGAATTCCGGCGCATGACATGGCGTACCATGTTCGCAACGATTGAAGGAAAGCGACCCGTAAAAGCGCGCGCAAGTTCTTCGACATTCGCGGTAAACATCGCGAGCACGGCCGTGAGGTTGGGGGTGTCCCACTGGCCCGCAAAATAGGATTCCGCGAGCCCGATGTCGCCATGCATCAGGACACGTCGCGCCAGCCTATAGTCCTTGACGATCATGGTGCCTTCGGGACCAGGTAGGGCGCCACCGAAAGTAAGAACGCGGCCGTCTGGTAAACGCATATGGAGCTTGCCGGCCCGTAGCCGTGAAGCGGCCTTCAGCAGCACGCGGAAGGATGTGGGAACTTTGCCTTGGGCAGAATCAGACATCGCACGCAATACCTACGCTAGCCGGGGCGACAGCTCTGATTATGTATGCCGAAAACGCGCCGCGTCTAGGGCGTCAGCCACATGGCGCAAGCAGCGTGCGTGTTGCAGCTGCTACATCGTCTTGGCGCATTAAGCTTTCGCCAACGAGGACGGCCCTGGCGCCGCAGCGGCGAACGCGCGCCACATCTTCTGATGTGAAGATGCCACTTTCGGAAACCAAAAACGCATCTTTCGGCGCAAAGCCGGCCCGCGTTTCCGTGACTTCCAAACTGGTTTCGAAGCTGCGAAGGCTTCGATTGTTAATTCCTATGAACTTTGCTTGAAGCTTCGCCGCGCGGTCTAATTCGGCGACGTTGTGCACTTCTACCAGCATATCCAGACCGTAACTCTCTGCGGACGCCATAAGTTCCCCCGCAACAGAATCTTCTACCGCTGCCAGAATGACGAGTACAGCGTCGGCGCCCAGCATGCGCGCCTCTGCAATCTGGTATGGATCGATGGTGAAGTCCTTGCGAAGGCAAGGGAGAGAACATGCAGCGCGCGCCATTTGTAGGTACGAATCATCGCCCTGGAAACTCGGTCCGTCCGTCAGCACCGATAGGCAAGCGGCGCCGCCTTCTTCATATGCGGCCGCAATGGCTGCCGGATCGAAATCAGCGCGAATGAGCCCCCGCGATGGGCTCGCCTTTTTTACTTCGGCG
>JBEVJO010000037.1:0-4079 GCA_040510175.1 Caulobacterales bacterium | reverse complement strand
GTATTCAAGATTGTCGGGCCGATTGATGCCATTGTATTGGGCATAGCCGGGCGTGAATTCCAGGCTCTGACTCCAGCCGTTGAAGCGATTATAAAAAGCGCCGGCGATGAATTGCAGCGGCCCGTCGAGCTTTGACACAAGTCGCGGCTCGAATGTCGTTGTGGTGTCTTTTTCATCTTCTCGCGTAAAGGCGGTGAAGTTCGGGAACGCTTCATAGGAATATTCCAGGCCGATCAACAAATCAGTCTGGTCGCGCGATCCCTTTTCTTTGTAGCGCGAATAGCCGGCCGCGACCGTAAGATCCGCGAACACAAGATTCGTGATCGTTTCAAGCGCGATCAGATCATTTTTGTTATTCGACGGCTCCGTCACGCGCTGGTTCGACACATATTTGCCGGTCGACAGAATACTGCGCCGCGAGGAAATCTGCCGCGCGCCGACATCCTGGTCCTGGAAATAATAGGTCAGCGTTGCGTCGAAGATATCGTTCGGCGCCCAGCGCGCCGCGACTCGTCCGGACCAGGTTTCTTCGAAGTTGGCGTCTCTAACGGGATTAATGTTTGCCGCGACATCCGCAGGGTCGCTGAAATCCGGATCGGGGTTCGACACGCCGGGTTGCCGCACCGCATAATCGTAGTCGATAAAGCCGTTGTCATCGACGCGATCGACCGAGGCGCGAATCGCAAAGGTGTCGGTGATCGGCTGGTTGACGGTGATGCCGCCTTCGCCGCTGATGCCGTGCCCCTCGGAATAGGAATAGAAGTCGGAGCGGATCGAGGCCGTCGCCGCGTCAAACTTTGGCTTAGTGGGAATATAGCGGATGGCGCCGCCCAGGGTGCCGGCGCCATAGAGCGTGCCTTGCGGGCCGAATAGATATTCGACGCGCTCCATATCATTGAGCTTGAGATTCACGAAAAGCGGAATTTCGCCGACATAGGTAGCGACCGTGCCGCCGCCGTCATTCTCGATGCCTTCCGCCGATCCCAGGCCATCAGCGTTGAGACCGCGGACGATAACGCGGGCCGATCCGCGCGCGCCCTGGTCCAGCACATAGATGCCGGGCACGGAGCGCGAGGCGTCGGTTAAATTCGCAAGGCCAAGACTTTCGATCTTTTCGGCGCTGACAGCGGCGATATTGATCGATGATTCCTGCACCGTGGATGAGCGTCGGCTGCCGGTTACGATGATGTCTTCGGCGCTCGCGAACTGGGCGCCCGCCTCTTGCGCCTGTGCAGGCGCCACGAACGCGCCCAGGAAAAGGGCCGTAACACTTGCCGAATATGATAGTTGTTTACCAAAGCGCCGTTTGGCGCCGCCTTGAATATTGGCCATGAAAATCCCCGACGTTTGCGTTGAGGGGATGCTGGGGCGTGGCGGTCCATACGTCGAAAGCGCACGTCTGCGATCGCAGAGAAGGCCCGATTTTGCTCATAACGCGGACGAAATGTGAGGCTCATGCTGCTGATGCGAGCAAAAACCTCACTTTGGGTCACCAGAATGCCCCCGGCTTTACCGTAAGATCAAAGCCACACCCGTGTCCTGGAAACACAGGACAAGCCTATGAGAGATTACGTCTTTTGCGCGCCCGCTAAGCCCTGTAGCGTCATGCAGGCGCGCACTCCGCGCCCGGAGCGCTGCGCCGATTATGAACCCGCCGAATGGCTCTTTGCTGCAGACGCTCGCCTCGGCGGAGCGAGCCCTGGCGGACAAGGATTATCGCGCCGCCCATGCTTTGTGCCTTGAGGCGCTCAAGATCGATCCAACGTCCGCCCGCGCCTATTTCCTGCTGGGTGCGCTCAGCGCTGATCATGCCAATCCGGCAAAGGCGGCTGAGCTGTTCGACAAGGCGATTGCGCTCGACCCGTCGCGCCCCGAGCCCTGGGCGCATCGGGCGCGCGCGCTGCTGGCGCTGAACCGCCACGATGACGCGCTGAAATCCGCCGAAGCTGCGGCCGCGGGTGATCCGAGAGATGCGCTCACCCTTGATACGATCGGCGTCGTCTTGAGCCGTACCGGGCAGCATGCGCGCGCCGTCCCGTTTTTTGAGCGCGCCATAGAAGCGGGCGCCTCCTCGGCGAATATCTTTTATAATTTCGGCGCGGCGTTGCAGTTTGTCGGCCGGTTTGACGCGGCGGCGGCCGCCTATCGCGCCGCGATCGAGCGCGATCCCAAACTCTACCGCGCCTATTCCGCCTTGGTGCAGTTGAAGAAGCAAACGACCGACAATCATCATTTGCCAGCGCTAGAGAGCCTGTTCTCCGGCGCGCGCGGCGCTGATGAAAAGCTCCATCTGGGTCATGCGCTGGCCAAGACTCACGAAGATCTCGGGCGGCCGGTGGAATCGTTCGCCTGGTTGCTAAAAGCCAAAGCGCAAAAGCGCGCCGACATACAGTATGACGCGGCGCGCGACGCCGGCTATTTCGCCGCTGCGCGTGAAGCTGCGCCGCGCAGCGCCCATGGGCAGCGTTCCGGCGCGCCGATCTTTATTATCGGTCTGCCGCGCACCGGCACCACGTTGCTGGATCGAATCCTTTCAAGCCACGCCGACGTGACCTCCGCTGGCGAACTCACGGCCTTTTCGCTGCTCGCTAAGCGCATGACCAAAACGCAATCGGCTTTGGTGCTCGACGAAGACACGTTGCGCGCCGCGGCCCGGCTGGATTTTGCAAAGCTTGGCGCGGACTATCTTGCCTTTGTGCGCGCGCGCATTGGAGACGCGCGCCGCTTCACGGACAAGATGCCGTTGAATTTCTTTTATGCCGGACTGATTCACGCCGCGTTGCCGGAGGCGCGGATCATTTGCCTGCGGCGGCATCCGCTGGATTCGGTGCTGAGCAATTTTCGTCAGCTCTTCGCGACATCTTTTGCTTACTACAATTATGCTTTCGGACTGGAAGAAACCGCGCGCTATTACGTCCAATTCGACGCGCTGATGGCGCATTGGCGCGCAACGCTGCCGCCGGATCGCTTCATGGAAACGCATTACGAAACCCTCGTTGCGGACATCGAGGGCGAAACGCGCCGGCTCCTGCAGTGTGTGGGGCTGGGCTTCGACCCCGCGTGTCTGTCATTTCATGAAAACGCCGCGCCGGTGTCGACAGCGAGCTCGGTGCAAGTGCGCCAGCCGCTTTACGCCTCGTCGATCGGGCGCTGGCGCGCCTATGGCGGACGGCTTCGGCCCGCCGCTGAAATCCTGTTCAAGGCCGGGCTCATCTCCGCCGAGGATTGCGCCGCCGCGTCCTGAGCGTCGCTTTGCTGTGCTGCTGCGCCTGAACGGCGCGTGCGGACGCGCCGAAGCGCGCCCGGAAGCGATGCTTTCGGACGTTGGGCATGCGCGGGGATTAGGAGCGAGGCTAAGAGGTGTCGGCCAAGCGCAATTCGGCGCCAGACGCAGCAAGGGGCTCGTCACGCCGTAGCCTTTGCGAAGGCGGAAGGGGCTCTACAAGCGTGAAGGCTTGCATCACCTTCGTCAGACCATGGCGCAGGCGCCGGCCGAGCTTCGCGATCCAATAGGCGCGCTGTTCAAAGACGCGGCGTAGTTTGGACATCTGCTCCAGCAGCGTTCTGCCCTTGAGGGCGCGGCGCAAGGCCCCGCCGAGCACGGCGCGCAGCTTGGCGATATCGCGCGAGCGGCGCGGATCGTCGAAGCCGTGCGCTGTCTGCGGCTGCACGCGCAGGGCGGCATGGCAGAGAAAGAAAGCGACGATCCCCTCGATCAGCAATTTGATCCGGGCGTCGAGCCAATCGCGCAACATCCCCGGCCGCTCGCCGCACAGCATCTGCAGACAGGCGACCAGCCGGAAAAGCCAGAGGCCGTTTCCGGTCTCCCACTTTTCCAGCATGCGCTGGGCGTCTGCACGAAGGGCGTTGGTCATGCGTGGATATTACGCGCGGTGTGGAGGGGGGAGGATAAGTTTTTAAAGACGCGCCTTCGCCGCCGTCATTCCGGGGCGGGCGCGCAGCGGCCGAACCCGGAATCCAGGAGAACGAAGAACACCGTCTTTGAACTGGCGAGATTTGCCGCGCTCCAAGCTCCCCTGGATTCCGGGTCTCAATGCTGCGCATTGATCCCGGAATGA
>JBEVJO010000036.1:0-6428 GCA_040510175.1 Caulobacterales bacterium | reverse complement strand
GCCGCCGCCGAACCGCCCGACGATCCGCCCGGCGTCAACGCCGCGTTCGAGCCCTTGCGCCGCCACGGATTGTTCACCGGACCAAAGCGCGAGGTCTCATTCGACGAGCCCATGGCGAATTCGTCGAGGTTCAACTTGCCCAGCATCACCGCGCCGTCGCGCCAGAGCTGGCTCGTGACCGTGGATTCATAGGTCGGCGTGAACTCGCCCAGAATGTTCGAGCACGCCGTGGTGCGGACGCCTTCGGTGCAGAACAAATCCTTCACGCCCAAAGGCGCGCCTTCCAGCGCGCCTCCCTCGCCCTTGGCGAGCTTGGCGTCAGAGACGTCGGCCATGGCGAGCGCCTTTTCGGGCGTCTCCAGCACAAAGGCGTTCAGGCCACGCGCCTTTTCGATGGCGTCGATATGGGCCTGGGTGATTTCCCGCGCGGAAAACTTGCGCGCCTTCAGGCCCGCCAGCGCTTGTTTCAGCGTCAGGTCGTTGAGCGGATGATCGGACAAAGCCTACTCCACCACTTTAGGGACGACGAAAAAGCCGTCTTCGCTGCGCGGCGCATTTGCCAGCACGCGCGCTGGATTGCCGCCGTCGGTCACCACGTCCGCCCGCAACGGCAGGCTGGCCTCAACAGCCGAGGTCATCGGCTCAACGCCGTCGATATCGACCTCGTTCAGCTGCTCGATCCAGGCCATGATGCCGTCGAGCTCCTTTGCCAGTGCGGGCAGATGGTCTTCGGGCTCGGCAAGCCGGGCGAGCCGCGCCACCTTGCGCACAGTATCAATGTCTATGGTCATCAGGACCTCAAACGCCCCTTTTGAAGCAAAGCGCTAAAATCAATGGGATTGACCGGTGAGCTAGCAAGCTGCGCCCGCGCGGGCAAGTTTCAGGAACCTCGCCTGCCCGGCGGCGCCAGCTTGCCGCCCCAAACAAGGCCGCGCAAAGTGCCGGTTTGCGGATCAGAAGACTTGGAGGCGCGTCCTCAAGGACGCGAAGCGGCGCCTTATGGCGGAAAAGCCCACTAAAATTCAGAGACTTCGCTACGCCTTCGATAATACGATGGCGGCAGGCCCGGTCGCGCTGATCATGTGGCTGGTGATCGCCACGGCCATCGTGATCGTGATTGCAACGCTGCTCCTGCATTTCGGCGGCATCGGCCCTGAGGACGGGGCGCCGCTAAAAGACGACGAAGCGCTCTGGGCCAGCCTGATGCGCACCCTGGACGCCGGCGCGGTCGGCGCCGACGTCGGCTGGGGCTTTCGGGCGATCATGCTCGTGGTCACCTTCTGGGGCATCTTTGTGGTGTCGAGCTTGATCGGCATCCTCAGCGCCGGGGTGCAGCAAAAGCTGGACGAGTTGCGCAAGGGCCGGTCCATCGTTCTGGAGCACGGCCATACCGTTATCCTCAATTGGTCGCCATCCATCTTCGACATTATCGGCGAACTGGCCGTAGCGCACGCCGATGACCGGAAATTCCGCATCGTGGTCCTGGCCCAAAAAGATAAGGTCGAGATGGAGGACGAGCTTGGCGCCAAGCTGGATCTGCCCGGAAATGTGCGGGTCATCTGCCGCAGCGGCGACCCGACCGACCTGAACGATCTGAAGATCGTCAATCTGGAAAACTCCGGCGCCGTGATTGTGGTGGCCTCCGACGAGCCAGGCGCGGACTCGCAATCCATCAAAACCATTTTGGCGCTCGTGTATGACCCGAACCGCCGCAAGGAGCCCTACCGGATCGCGGCAGAATTTCGCTCGGCCGCGAACGCCGCCATCGGCAAGGATGTCGGCGGGACCGAAGCTCAGATCGTACAAGCCGATGACTTGCTCTCGCGCATTATCGTGCAATGCAGCCGCCAAGCGGGCTTGAGCGCCGTTTATTCCGAACTGCTGGATTTCGCGGGCTGCGAAATCTACACTCTCAACATCCCGGAACTGCATGGCCGCCCCTACTCGGACGCTGTGATGGCCTTCGACAAGGGCGCCATCATCGGCATTTGCGATCCGCAAGGAAACGTTACGCTCAATCCGCCGATGGAGCACATCATTAGCCCGCAAATGCGCGCGGTCATGATCGTCGAAGACAAGAAGTCCGTGCACTTATCTTCGACCAAAAGCCGGATGGTCGATCTATCGAGCGTCCGGGAAGCGCCGGCCAAAAATCAAGGCCCGGAGCGGACGCTCATTCTGGGCTGGAACCGCCGCGCGCCAACCATTGTCGCCGAACTGGCGTCTTATATGACGCCCGGTTCAACCCTCACCATCGCCGCCGATATGCCGGACCTTGAGCAGCGCACCGCCGGCATCGTTCTGCCGAACGACAATCTGAAGGTTTTCTTCGTCGTCTCGGACACCGGCCAGCAGGCCACGCTGGGCAAACTTGATGTGTTGTCCTATGACCACGTCATCGTGCTCGCTTACAGCGACGAGCTTTCCATGCAGGCCGCCGACACGCGCACCTTGGTGACGCTCTTGCATTTAAGGCGCGTCTCGGCAAGCGCTGGCAAGCACATCAACATCGTCAGTGAAATGACCGATATTCGCAACCGGGAATTGGCGGATATCACGCAGGCGGATGATTTCGTCGTCAGCAATCGGCTCGTCAGCCTAATGCTGGCGCAAGCATCGGAAAACGAGGCAACCGCGGCAATCTTCAAAGACCTCTTGGATGAAGACGGCTCCGAAATTTATATGCGGCCGGTTGAGGACTACGTTTCCATTGCTCAGCCGGTGAATTTTTTCACCATCACGGAATCCGCACGGCGGCGCGGCGAAACCGCGTTTGGGTATTGGCGCAAGCCCAATAGCGGCGCGGATACCGGCGCCCCAACCGGGGTTATTCTCAATCCGGTCAAGGCAGAGCACGTTTTATTCGCCAAAGGCGATCATGTGATCGTGCTTGCCGCCGCTTAGGCGAAAAACTCCGCAGTATTTAGGGTTTTGTAGGCCTTCGCCCCATGCAGTCTTGTCCCCGGCGAGGCGTGCCGCTAGGGAATGGCGCGTTTCAGAACAGATAGGTGACCCTTGCGGTTTGTAGAGAAGTTTATCGAAAGCATCATTTTCATGAGCCGCTGGCTCATGGCGCCGGCCTATCTCGGCCTGGTGGTAGCGCTCGGCATTCTGGTTGTGACCTTCTTCCGCGAGCTCGTGCATGAATTACCGCACATCCTCACCATGAAAGAGACCGATATCATTCTATTGGTTCTGACATTGGTTGATCTGTCGCTGGCCGGCAATCTGGTGCTGATTATTCTGTTTTCTGGATACGAGAATTTCGTTTCCAAGATCGATTCCGCGCACGCCAATCCCGACCGCCCGGAATGGATGGGCACACTCGATTTTTCGGGACTGAAGATCAAGCTGATCGCTTCCATCGTCGCGATTTCTGGGATTCATCTCCTAAAGGTTTTCATGAACCTCACCCATTACACCGACGCGCAATTGCATTGGTACATTGCGATTCACCTCACATTCGTGGCGTCGGGTTTCATCTTTGCCGCCATGGACCTGGTCGAGGAATACGCGCACAAGATAGGCGCCAAGCACTAAAGGCGCTTCATGCCGCTTCTTTCCTTCGATGATTTTCGCGCCGCTTTGCCTGCCAAGGGCGGTTTGATCGGCCTCGACCCAGGCACGAAGATCATCGGGGTCGCCGCCACAGATCCGGAGCGCATGGTGGCGTCGCCGATCGAAGGCATCAAGCGCAGCAAGATGGCGGCGGACGCGGCGCGCATTTTCGAACTCTATGACGCACGCAATTGCGCTGCGCTGGTGATTGGACTGGCGCGCAACATGGATGGAAGCGAAGGCCCGTCCGCGCAGCGCGCCCGCGCCTTCGCACGCAATCTGCTGGCGATTCGCGACACCCCGATTCTGATGTGGGACGAACGCATGAGCACCGCCGCCGTCACGCGCGGCATGATCGATCACGACACAAGCCGCGCCCGCCGCGCCGAGATCGTGGATCAATTGGCCGCCGCCTATGTTCTGCAGGGCCTCGCCGACCGTTTGCGGGCCGCCCACTCCGAGCGGACATCGTAGAAAATGGACTCGCATATATTCGCGACGGCCGCCGCGATCACGCCGATTTTCCTGAGCATCCTGTTGGGATGGGCGATTCGAAAACTCGACATCATGCCGGCGGGCGCCTGGGCCGGCGTGAACCGGCTCGCCTTCTACGTGCTGGCGCCGATGTACCTGCTGCACCTCATCACCCATGCCGACATATCAGGAGCCGGCGCCGGCCATTTCATTCTGGTCTTGATGACCGGGGTGGTGATCTCGGCGCTCGCGGCGTTGGTCATCAAGCCGCTTCTGACTAGAAATTCGTCCTTCGCCAGCGTCTTCCAGGCCGCCGTGCGCTGGAATGCAATCGTGCTGCTGGCAGCCGCGCCGTCCATGTTTGGCGCCGACGGCGCCTCGTTGCTCGCGCTCGCTTTGGCGCCCATGACCGTCGCCTGCAATGTTCTTGCGGTTGCTGGGTTCAGCCTTTGGGGCGGCACGTCGACGCTGACCGCCAAAGGACTTCTGAAGGGCTTCTTGTTCAATCCGCTTTTGCTCGGTTCGTTCGGCGGCGGCGTATTATTGCTGATAAATTTTCGCATTCCGGAACCGTTATCCACCGTGGTTCTTCTGTGCGGCCAGGCCAGCATTCCTCTGATTTTGCTATGCGTCGGCGCTGGGTTAAATTTCGGAGCGGTGCTCAATGCGCCCCGCTATCTGCTGGCTGGCTTGATGCTGCGGTTAGCCGGTGGACCGCTGGCGATGCTCTTAGCGACAGAAATCTGGGGATTAAGTGGTTTGGCGAAAGCCGTCGCTATCGCGGCAGGCGCGACGCCGACAGCCGCCGCCGGTTACGTGCTGGCGCGTGAAATGGGCGGTGACGCCGAACTCATGGCCGGTTTGGTGACCGCAACGACATTATTATCGGCAATCACCATCCCTCTGGCCGTCAGCCTTTTGGCCCACTGAAGCGGATTATAGCCCAAGCGCCGCTTTACAAGCCGGGCGCAGCACAACATTGTGCCGCCTCATGAGTCCGAGCACGTTCTCGCAGGGTGAGCCGCCTGCCGCCCCAGTCCTGAAACGCCCCCACCTGTTATCGATTCTCGATCTCGACAGGCTGGAGGCTGAAGCGCTTCTCGATTTCGCCGACAGCTTCGTCGACATGAACCGGCAGCCCACCAAAAAGCGTGACACGCTCAAGGGCCGCACCCTGGTGAATCTGTTCTTCGAGAATTCCACCCGCACTCAGAGTTCGTTTGAATTGGCTGGCAAGCGCCTTGGCGCCGACACGGTGAATATGGCGCCGCGTTCGTCCTCAATGTCGAAAGGCGAAACGCTGATCGACACCGCCGTCACGCTGAACGCCATGCACCCCGATTTGCTGGTGGTGCGGCACTCCGCATCCGGCGCGGCGAACTTGCTGGCGCAGAAGGTTGACTGTGCTGTCATCAACGCCGGCGACGGCGCCCACGAACATCCGACGCAAGCCTTGCTCGACGCGCTGACCATGCGGCGCGCGCTGGGGAAGATCGAAGGCCTGAACGTCGCGATCTGCGGCGACGTGCTGCACAGCCGCGTGGCGCGCTCGAACGTGCTTTTGCTGAACATGCTCGGCGCCAATGTGCGTCTTGTGGCGCCCGCTACTTTGATGCCCCGGACCGCCGGCGAATGGGGCCCAAAAATCTATCACGACATGAAGGCCGGATTAAAAGACGCCGATGTTGTCATGATGCTTCGCTTGCAGCTGGAGCGCATGGACGGCGCGCTGATCCCCTCAACGCGCGAATATTTCCGCTTCTTCGGTCTGGACTGGGAAAAGCTTGCGGTCGCCAAGCCGAATGTGAAGGTCATGCATCCTGGCCCGATGAATCGCGGCGTCGAGATCGACTCCACGGTCGCCGACGATCCCAATGTGAGCCTTATTCAAACGCAGGTCGAGATGGGCGTGGCCGTGCGCATGGCGGTGCTCGCCGCCCTCACCGCCCGCGCCTCCAATGCGGAGCGCAACCGATGAACGCGACGCTGTTCCGCAACGCCCGGCTGATCGACCCAGCCACGGATTCCGACACCAAGGGCGATTTGCTGGTCGAAGGCGATAAAATCGTCGCTATCGGCGCGAAAGCGGCGCCCGCCAAAATCGGCGCCGACATGGAAGTCATCGAGTGCGACGGTCTCGTTCTGTCGCCCGGCCTGATCGATCTGCGCGTCGTCACCGGAGAGCCCGGCGCTGAACACAAGGAAACGCTGGGCACGGCCTCTCAGTCAGCGGCGGCTGGCGGCGTGACCTCCTTCGTGGTGATGCCCGACACCGATCCGGTCATCGACGAGCATACACTGGTGGATTTCATCAAACGCCGTGGCCGCGCGCGCGGTGAGGTCCACATGAGACCTGCGGGCGCCCTCACCAAAGGCCTTGACGGCAAGCACATGAG
>JBEVJO010000035.1:0-5370 GCA_040510175.1 Caulobacterales bacterium | reverse complement strand
GGCGCGGCGGACGCGCCTCTAGGCTCCACGGTGACGATCAAGCTCACCGATAACCGCGCCGTGCCCGCGATGGAGCTGCCTCTCGCCGCGATCTACGACAATGGCAAGGGCCCAGGCGTTTGGGTCGTGCAGGGCGAGAGATCAAAGGTTGCTTGGCGCCCCGTGAAATTGACGGGTCTTGGCGACGAAACGGCGACGGTCACTGGCGGCATTCGAGCCGGCGAACAATTCGTCGCCCTCGGGGCTCACCTGCTCCACCAAGGTCAATTGGTCAGAATTTCCGCTGATCAAGGCGCTGGCAAGTGAGCGGCTTCAATCTTTCGGCGCTGGCGGTTCGGGAGCGCGCCGTCACCTTGTTCTTGATCGTTGCGATCTCGCTGGCGGGGTTGTTCGCATTCCTAAGCCTTGGACGTGCGGAAGATCCCAGCTTCACGATCAAGGTCATGACGGTCGTGACTACATGGCCGGGCGCGACCGCGCAGGAAATGCAGGATCAAGTAGCGGAGCCGCTGGAAAAGCGCCTGCAGGAACTCAAATGGTATGATCGCACGGAGACCTTTACGCGCCCCGGCCTCGCTTTCACAACCCTGACCCTGAAAGACGCAACACCGCCCGCCGAAGTGCCCGACGAACTCTATCAGGCGCGCAAGAAACTCGGCGACGAAGCCGCCAAGCTGCCGCGCGGCGTATCCGGGCCTTTTGTCAACGACGAATATGGAGACGTGACGTTCGCCCTTTACGCGCTGAAGGCGAAGGGCGAGCCCATGCGCCTGCTTGCGCGTGAGGCAGAAGAGATTCGCCAACAATTGCTGCACGTTCCAGGCGTGAAGAAAGTCAACATTATTGGTGAGCGTCCCGAGCGCATTTTTGTCGAGTTCTCTTATGCGCGCCTCGCCAATCTCGGCGTTTCCGCGCGCGACATCTTCGCCGAACTCAACAACCAAAACCTCATCACGCCAGCCGGATCAATCGACACAAAAGGGCAGCAAGTGCTTGTCCGCTTGGATGGGGCGCTCGACAATCTTCAGAAGATCAAGGATACGCCGATCGCGGCAGGCGGCCGCACCCTCAAACTGTCCGATCTCGCGGACGTCAAACGCGGGTACGAAGATCCCGCCACTTTCTTGATCCGCAACCAGGGCGAGCCCGCGATCGAACTCGGCGTCGTCATGAAGGAGCGCTATAATGGCTTGAAGCTCGGACAGGATCTGGAAAAGGCGGTGTCGGCGATCTCCGCCGAAATGCCGCTGGGCCTGTCGTTCACCAAGGTGACCGACCAAGCCGTGAACATCAAGGAAGCCTATAACGAGTTCATGCTGAAATTCTTCGTGGCGTTGGCGGTGGTCATTGCCGTCGGGCTCATCAGTCTGGGCTGGAGAGTCGGCATTGTCGTCGCGCTGGCGGTGCCGCTCACCCTATCCGGGGTCTTCATCATCATGCTTGCGACTGGCAGAGACTTCGATCGCATCACGCTCGGCGCACTGATCTTGTCTCTGGGCTTATTGGTCGATGACGCCATCATCATGATCGAAACGATGGTGGTGAAGATGGAGGAGGGTCTGGACCGGATATCGGCCGCGACCTATGGCTGGCGTCACGCTGCCGCGCCGATGCTTGCGGGCACATTGGTGACAATAATCGGATTGATGCCTGTCGGCTTCGCGAAATCGAGCGCTGGGGAATATGCAGGAAATATATTCTGGGTGGTTGGCTTCGCGCTTTTGACCTCCTGGATCGTCGCAGTCATTTTTACGCCATATCTCGGCGTGCGCCTTCTCCCCGCGATCAAGCCGGTGGAAGGCGGACACGCCGCAATCTATGACACGCCGCGCTATCGTCAATTGCGCGCGGCGGTGGCTTGGACGGTGAGCCACAAATGGATGGTTGCACTTTCTGTGGTCGGTGCATTCTTCGTCGCCGTGTTTGCGACGGGATTCGTGAGGCAACAATTCTTCCCTGTCTCGGACCGGCCCGAGGTTCTGATTGAAGTGCAAATGCCGGAAGGCACGAGTATCGAGGTGACCAGCGCCGCCGTAGAGAAAGTTGAGGCATGGCTAAGGAAGCAACCGGAAGCGAAGATCGTCACCAGCTATATCGGTCAAGGCGCCCCGCGCTTTTTCCTCGCAATGTCGCCGGAACTGCCGGACCCTTCATTTGCGAAGATCGTCATATTGGCGCCTAGCGAGAAAGCCCGCGAAGCGCTGAAGGATCGGGTGCGAGAGGCCGCGGCGCAAGGACTTGTCCCTGAGGCGCGCCTTCGCGCGACGCAAATCGTTTTTGGCCCCTATTCGCCTTTCCCCGTCGCCTTCCGCGTCATGGGGCCGGATGAAGCCAAGGTTCGCGATATCGCCGAGCAAGTGCGCGGAGTGATGCTCAAAAACGCCTCGATGCGGCAGGTGAACACGGATTGGGGCGAGCGCGCGCCCACCGTGCATTTCGTGCTGGACCAAGATCGCCTGCGAGCGTTCGGGCTCAGCACCCGTGATGCTTCCGAGCAATTGCAGTTCCTGTTGACTGGCGTACCGGTCACGCAAGTCCGGGAAGACATTCGTACTGTCGAGGTGGTTGCGCGCAGCGCAGGTCCGGATCGTCTGGATCCGGCCAAACTCAATGCGTTCACACTCAGCGGAAGCGCCGGGCAAAGAGTGCCGCTCGATCAAATCGGCAAGGTTGAAATCCGTATGGAGGATCCAATCCTGCGCCGCCGTGATCGTTTCCCGACGATAACCGTTCGCGGCGACATTGCCGACGGGCTTCAGCCGCCTGATGTCTCGCTTCAGGTTATCAAGGACATCGAGCCGATCGTCTCGACGCTTCCCGCCGGCTACAAGATCGAGACGGCCGCGGCGCTTGAGGAAGCAGGGAAGGCGAACGCGGCGCTCGCCGCGGTGTTCCCGATCATGCTCGTGCTGATTATGATCGTCATCATGTTCCAGGTTCGATCGTTCGCGGCAATGGCGATGGTGTTGTTGACCGCGCCGCTGGCGCTGGTGGGTGTCGCGCCGACGCTGCTGTTGTTTCAACAGCCGTTCGGGTTCAACGCGATCCTGGGGCTGATCGGTCTTGCGGGCATTATCATGCGCAACACGCTGATCCTCGTGGGGCAGATCCACACGAACGAAGCGGAGGGACTTAATCCCTATCATGCTGTGGTCGAGGCGACTGTTCAGCGAGCCCGGCCAGTGATCCTCACGGCGCTTGCGGCAGTGCTGGCCTTCATCCCGCTGACCTTCTCGGTCTTCTGGGGTTCGATGGCTTTCACCCTGATCGGCGGGACAATTGGCGGCACGGCTTTGACTTTAATCTTCCTGCCGGCGCTTTACGCGATCTGGTTCGGGATCAAGCCCGCAAAAGACCTGAGCAGCAGCGCGGCGCTGAACGCCGAATTTGGAATTGCCGCCCAATGACATCCGACTCAATGACGCTATCACCGATGGTGTGGACGGTCCTGAGAAATTCCGCCGACAATTGAAGACCCCGATGTCGTGCGCCGCATCGTCGCTGTCGTGCAAACGTCTTCCTCGAGTTGAGCTGGACCCGGCTTGACCTGACGATTTTTAGTGCCTTGTCCGGCGTCTCGTTGGATCCCCTGAATTTCGCTTCGGGCGCTGGCGCGGTTGCGGCGGATGCCGACGATTTCGTCCTGTACGATACAACGACGAATACGCTGTATTACGACGACGATGGCAGTGGCGCCAACGCTGCGCAAGCCATAGCTCACCTGCAAACAGGAGCGGCGTTGACGGCGGGAGACTTCGTGCTTCTGTAGGGGCCCTTGGCGATCGCGCGCTGGCGCCTAAATAGTCTTAGGCAACCCGCAAAGGCTCTCACCATGGCGCGCATCTTCATCACCGGCTCGTCCGAAGGTCTTGGCCTGATGGCAGGGCAATTGCTGGTCGAGCAAGGCCACAGGGTTGTGCTGCACGCCCGCAATGAAAAGCGCGCCAAGGATGCGCGGCGCGCGCTGCCGCAGGCCGAAAATGTTCTGATCGGCGATCTCTCCAACATCGCGGCCATGCGCGATGTCGCGGACCAAGCGAATAAGACCGGCGCGTTCGACGCCGTGATCCACAATGTCGGCGTCGGCTATCAGGAGCCAAAACGTATCGAAACCCAGGATGGTCTGCCGCTGGTCTTTGCCGTGAACACGATGGCGCCGTACGCTCTGACCGCGTTGATCGAGCGGCCGAAGCGGCTGGTCTATCTCAGCTCCGGCCTGCATCAAAACGCCGATGCGCATCTGGATGACCTCACATGGACCAAGCGCCGCTGGACTGGGATCACGGCCTATTCGGAAAGCAAGCTGCATGACGTGTTGCTGGCCTTCGCCATCGCGCGGCGCTGGCCGGAGGTTTTGTCGAATGCGCTGGAGCCGGGCTGGGTCGCCACGCGTATGGGCGGGGCCGGTGCGCCCGACGATCTGGACAAGGCGCACCGCACTCAGGTTTGGCTGGCCGCCAGCGACGACAAAAGCGCCAAGGTGACGGGCGAGTATTTCTTCCACCAGCGCCGCCGCGCGCCCAATCTGCTGGCGCATGACGCTGCGCTACAGGATGGCCTGATCGCGGCGTGCGCGACGCTGTCCGGGATTCAACTGCCGGAGCAGCCTTCCTAAGCCTCTGTTAACCGTGTCCGGGCAAAGTCGGCGCATGCGCAGACAGATTCTCGCAACCCTTTTGCTCGCCGTCGCCTCGCCCGTTTTTGCCAGCGGCGGCGAAAAATCCAAGGCCACGGCGGACGCCGAGGCGATCCAGAAGCGCGGCACCGCCTCGCAAGTCTATCTGGCGTCGGCGCCGGTCAGCGCCACGCTGACGGAGAACTTCCGGGTCAAAGGCTTGCTGCAGGTCGACGCCGGTTTCGACATTCCGAACGACAAATTGCGCGCGCGCGCCGCGCAAATGGCGCCGGTGATCCGCGACGCCATGCGGGAGGCGCTCAGCCGCTACGCGTCGGTGTTTCAGCGCCCCGGCGGTGTTCCTGACACCGACCGCATCAAGGCGATGCTGCAGGCGGCCGCCGATAAGGCGCTGGGCCAGCAGGGCGCGCGTTTGGTGCTTGTTTCGGTGATGGTGCACGAAGGCCGCTGATTTCGCGGCTTTTCAGACTTGTTTCCCGTCCCCAGCTTAAGGACAATTGAGCCGGAGGCTTCATTTGTCCGATCTCGAAATCAATTTGCGCCCCGCCGTGACCGCAGCCGTAACGCGCGGCGTGGTGCGAGCTTTTCTTGACCTCGGCTATATGCCCGTCCTGGAAGTGCCGCTGGCCAATGGCCGCCGCGCTGATGTCTGCGGCGTCAATCAGCGTGGCGAAATCGCCATCGCCGAGGTGAAATCCTGTGTGGCGGACTTTGCCGTGGATTCGAAGTGGCCG
>JBEVJO010000034.1:0-3489 GCA_040510175.1 Caulobacterales bacterium | reverse complement strand
CCGCCTCGATCGCGCATAGGTGACTCAGTTGGTCCAATAGCAGTGAACGCGCCAGCTCCGCCGCCTCTTCGGCTGATAAATATGGCAGCAAACGAGTCTTGACGGTGCCGGCAAGCGGTGCCTTCGCCATGATGGCCAAGGCATTAGCGCGTATCAGCATAGAATCGCTTCAGTCGCATAGGCGAAACACCGGCGAGATAGCAAACTTTGAGCGACCACATTTTGAAAATCGTGCGCCATACGCCATCGCTCTCCCAGCGCCGCGCCGAAGTGACAACACGGCTGCGCAGACAAGCCAGCGCGCCCAAGCGCTTGAGCGCCCGGCAAAAGGCGATGTCCTCCATCAACGCAATGTCTGGGAATCCGCCCATACGCTCAAAAACCTCGCGCCGAACAAACAACGCCTGATCACCAGTGGCGATCTTGGTCGCACGCGAGCGACAATTGATGAGCGCGCCGATGACCTTAAGCATCCAGTGCGCGCCCGCCAGTTCCACGTCGAAACGGCCGCCGACATAGTGGGGATCGCTCATGGCCGCAGCAATATCGTCGAAGGCGGACGACGGCAACCTTGTGTCGGCGTGCAAAAACATCAGGACATCGCCACGCGCTCGCGCCGCGCCGTAATTCATCTGCCGCGCCCGCCCGCGCTCGGCAGTGAAGAGTTTAACGGCAAACCGCTGACAGATCTCCCGGCTTCGATCGCCGCTGCCGCCGTCGACCACGATGACCTCGTGCGGTGAGAGAGCAACCAGGACCTGCAGCGTCGCGGCGACGGTCTTTTCTTCGTCCAGGACGGGAACGATCACGGAAATATTCATCAGCTATTTGACACTAACCGAGCACAACGCCAGGCAATTATCTGAGCGAGTCAGAATGCACACTAAGGCTTCGCCTCAACTCCGTTCAAGCGCCAGTCGTAATCATGCGTCAAGCCGCCACTATATTTTTCCAGCGCTTCGGCCAATGGCGGATCGGCATAATTCTGCCAGTGTTCCATTAAATCCTCGGCGCTACCGCCGAAATCTTCCTGAAACCAGATGTAAATACTCGACACCTGGAGCCTGCCCTTTTGGATATTCACGCCGCGCGGGTGATTGATAAAGTCCTTGGCGCCGCGCTCAAGCAGCGTGTCGGTGTTTTCGCCTGTGTATGCGACCGGCTGAAGATTCGGACAGCCCAGGCTGGCGCAATTGAGCGCATAGTGAATCCGCGGGTCCTTCCAGATTGGCCGCAAAATCCGATGCTCGATGTCGTCGAGGGAAATTTTCTCGCCTTCGACGCTGAACAATTTCGCGCCCCACGGGCCGCGCTCCACCAGACCCGGTGAAATGTTGATATCGCGGATCGATGCCACTGGATAGCGCGATAAAATCAAATCGACGGTCAGGGCATTATAAACATTGATCCAGAACGCTTTCTGTTCGGCCCGGTTGTAGCTGGAAATCACCACGACCTGCATCGACTTGAGATAGTCTTGCAAATTCTTGAAATCCTCCGCGCCGACCGCTTGATAGCGCACGCGGTTGATCCCCGATGGGTGCGGCACGACGAACTTTTTGAGAAACCTGTCCCATGCGCCGTGATCGATTTTCTGCCGACTGGCGGCGTCATTTTTCTGCCAGAGCGCCCAGAGGTTTGCTTTTTGCGCGCCCGGCGCCATTGAATGCCCGAGCAGAACAAAAACTGTAACTCGTGCCCAAATCGAGATGAGCCGCAGTGAAATCGCCTTATTCCTCACCTTTCCCCCTTGCGTTGTTACGAGCGCCGCCACGTCAGCCACTTTTCAAAGATCTTCTTCACCGTCGGCGTCAATTTCGTCTTCATGTAAGCGTCGCCGATCTTGCGCAGTGCCTCGGCCTGTGTCGGATAGGAATGAATCGTCGAGGACAACACGCCGACGCTTTGCTTGGCGACCATCGCTAGCGTCAGCTCGCCGAGCATCTCGCCGGCATGACGCGCCACGATCGTGGCGCCGAGGATTTTACCCGTTTTCTTGTCGTAATGAACGCGCGCGAAGCCGTCGCTGTCACCGTCAAGAATGGCACGGTCGACCTCGCTGAACGATTGGGTAATTGTCGCGACGTCAAAGCCAGCGGCGCGCGCGTCTGTTTCACAGTAGCCGACGTGGGCAATCTCCGGATCGCTATACGTGCACCACGGAATCACCAAGTCGGTCACTTTGCGCCGCGCCAAAAATAGCGCGTTGGCGATCACGATGCGCGCCATGGCGTCGGCCGCGTGGGTGAATTTGTAACGCGAGCAGACATCGCCGGCGGCGTAGACACGGGCGTTGGTAGTCCTGAGCTGAGCGTCCACTTGGATACCGCGCGGCGAGTAATCGATCCCTGCTGTTTCCAAACCAAGATTCTCGAGATTCGGCGTGCGCCCGACCGCGACCAAAATAGCCTCGCAGGCGATTTCCCATTGGCGCGCGCCGTCGTTGAGCGCAAGCAATTTCGCGTCGCCGTTCTTAGCCGCTCCTTGAAACTTTGCGCTGGTGATGATGCGCACACCATCCTTATCCATTTGTCGGCGTACGATCTGCGCTGCGTCGCGGTCTTCTTTGGGAAGTATTTCAGCGCCGTCGGTAATCAACGTCACCGCGCTGCCCAAGCGCTGAAAGCACTGCGCCAGCTCGCAGCCGAGCGGCCCGGCACCAATCACCGCCATGCGGCGTGGTAATGCCGTCAATGTGAATATCGTCTCGTTGGTATAAAAGCCGGCGTCGCGTAATCCGCTGATCGGCGGTTCCGCCGCGCGCGCGCCGCTGGCGATGACGGCGCGATCAAATTTCAATTCTTGGCCAGCGACTTCGATCCTATTCGGGCCGACGAATCTACCGTTGCCGATGAATACGTCGACGCCGAGCTGAGTGAAGCGCTCGACGGAATCGTGCGCGCTGATGCCGGCGCGGAGTCTGCGCATGCGCTCCATGACAGCAGAAAAATTGATTTCCGCTTTGCCAGGAGGCGTGATTCCGAATTCGCCGCCGCCCCGCGCGTCGCGCGCCGCGCGCGCGGCGCGAATGATACCTTTTGACGGCACACAACCGACGTTCAAGCAATCGCCGCCCAATAAATTGCGCTCGATGAGCGCAACTCTCGCGCCCAGCCCGGCGGCGCCCGCCGCGCTCACCAGCCCCGCGGTGCCGCCGCCAATGACGACCAAATTATATTTTTTCGCCGGCGTAGGATTGACCCAACCAGGTGGACGGCAATTCTCAAGCAATTGCTGGTCGTGCGGATCATCGAGCGCCACCATTTTGTCAAAAGGCGTGGGCTCTTGGTTCTCATCGATGCGCGCCTTGCCGATGACGCTGCTCTTCTCCTGGGCCTGCTCGGCCTCGCGCAACGCTTTGCGTGCCAGGCGCGTAACGACCACCACCAGCAAGACAGTCGCCGCCAAGCCCAGGTATTTTACAATTTGCTGATAGAAATCAGTGGCTGTCGGTGGCACCTCGAGCGCAGCGCGCGCCGTCGCCCCGAG
>JBEVJO010000033.1:0-4330 GCA_040510175.1 Caulobacterales bacterium | reverse complement strand
CAGGCCCAGTCGGTGATCTTGTAATAGAGCTGATCCGCGCTCATGAATTGCTCATAGACCTTGCGGTAGGCGGGCCATCCCTTGGTCGAGGTGACAGGATCCTTGAACACGACATCGGGCGAGACGTGGCGGCCGAATTCGTCCAGTGTTCTGGGCGAGGTGTTGACGACGTTGTTATAGATGATCTCGACGATCTGGCGCGGCGTGTCCTTCTGCAATTGACATTGTCCGCGGTCGCCGGCGGGCAAGGGCTCGGCGATGATCTTGGCTTGAGCGGGCACGGCGGCGCAAAGGAAGGCCGCAAGAACGAATCCGTAGCGCATGTGTTTCTCCTTTATGTCCCAGTTCGCCGGGTCGAAAGCCGGGCTGGAGTCCGATTATTTTGGCGCCTTTATATGCGAGACACGGCGCCGGATGGACCAACGCCATCGGAGCCTATAACGTGTCGCGACCAATATGAAAATGGCGTCCGTACCCCCCGAACGTACCACCCGTGACCGCATTGTCGATGCGAGCATCGCCTTGTTTAATAGCGAAGGCGTGGATGGTACGTCTGTCGTCGCCATCGGTGAACGCGCCGGCGTGGCGACGGGAAATCTCACTTATTATTTTCCGCGCAAACGCGACATCGTGTTCGAAATTCTCGACCGATTTGAAACCTCGATTGACGAACTTCAATCCGGATTGCTGGCGGACATCGTCACAGGCACAAAATCAGTGACGCCCGCTGAAACGGTAACGTTGCTCGCGTGCATCACGCGGGTTATTTGGCGCAATCGTTTTTTCTTCAGCTCAACGATGGCCCTTCACAGGCTCGACAAGGCCATACCAGCCCGATTCACCAAAATCGAAGCGCGCGCCCGAAACGGGATATCGCAGCTGATTCAAAAAACGCTGGATGGCGGTGTGCTGACGCCATTGCGGTATCCCAACACGGTGCAGCATCTGGCGGAAAATATCTGGTATCTGCTGTGGGGGTGTATGTTTTTTCAGCGGATTCGCGCGGCCAGCGCCGAGGCGTTGGAGGCGGACGTCGTCCATAGCACGCTGATGCATTTGGCGGCGCTGATCGAGCCGCATATCGCCCGTGAATTTTCCATTGCAGTGTGCGACGAGATCAACAAGCTTTGAGGCGCAGTTGACGGCCCGCCTTCGCGTCGACATCCTGACCCCCATAAGGCGACGTTGCCCTGGGGTCGTGACGCGATTGGGAGCAGGCAATGAGCAGGAACGCGTATCAACGTAGCGCCGCGCATTACGAAGCTATCGTCGATGCACCGGTGGAGCAGGTTTGGGCGCTGCTCACGGATTGGGCCGGCCTTCTCAAGTGGTGGCCGAAGTCGGAGGCGCCGTTTGTGATTGTTGGCTCGGACCTCATTGGCCAACATGGGGAGGTTCCGCGCGGCCGCCGCGTAACGCTGGACAATGGCGGCGGCGGCGTCGAAACGCTCCTACTCGAGAGCGCCGCCGCTGGGCGCATCTATTACGACATGGTCGATGGGACCATTCCCGGAGTGTTTAATTATCTTGCGACGACGACTGTCGATGCGACTGAAGACGGCGGGAGCTTGATGCGCTTTTCATCGACGTTCGACGTCGCCCCCGGGATCGATCCCGCGATTCTTCAAGGCGCGATCACATCCGTCTATCAAGCGATCGCACGCGGCTTTTCACAGAATTTGGACCGGCGATGAGCGCACGCCTTTCATGACTATTCGCATTGGGGTCGGACCCGGCCTCGGCGGGGCGCTTTCTGTCGATGAATATTGGCGTTGGTTGGAGTTGTGCGAAAGCAGCGGCATCGACAGCGTCTGGCATTCCGATCAGTTGATCGGTCCTGGGCTTGAGCCGATGGCCATGATGGCGGCGCTTGCCGCCCGCACCAAACGCATGCGGTTCGGCACGAATGCTGTGGTGGTGTCGCACCGCGATCCGCTGGTGCTGGCCAAGGAATGCGCGACCATCGATTTTCTGAGCAAAGGACGCCTATTGCCGGTGTTTGGCGTTGGCAATGCGGCGGATCCCGTGTGGGCGGCCGTAGGCGCCAGCTCCAAAGGCCGGGGCAAACGCGCCAATGAAGCGATTGCGCTTATTCGCCGTCTGCTGAGCGAAGACAGCGTCTCCTTTCACGGCGAATATTATCGCTACGAAAACGCGCAAGTGCTGCCGCGTCCTGCAAAGCCGATTCCGATCTGGATCGGCGGCCATTCGGAAGCGGCGATCCAGCGCACCGCCGCTTTGGGGGATGGCTGGCTGGGCGGCTTGATCGCCGCGGACGCGGCCGGCGATGTGGTGACCCGCATCAAAGCCGCGCTGCTCCTGACCGGACGAACGATCGACGAGGATCACTATGGCGTCGTGGTCCCGTTTCGTTTTGGATCAGCCGAAGATCAAAGCGTGCGGGCGTTTTGCAAGATGATGAACGCCCGGCGGGGTGAAGATGACGGGGGTGGGGCCGCAGGAGTAATAGCCGCGGGCGGCGCCGCGGAACTGGTCGCGGCCTTTCGGCAATATATCGACGCCGGTATCTCAAAATTCGTCGCCATCCCGATCGCCGGCGACGCGCAAGACATGTTCGAGCAGACACAGTTGCTGGCGCGCGAAATCGTGCCAGTTGTGGAAAAATGAATCTTCCCAATAGCCCGGAGGAGGCAGCGACTTGGATACTCTCCCATCTGAAATAATTGACGAGCGGGCCATTCTTAAACTCGCCAATAAACTCTCGGCGGCGCTTGATGAGCGGAATATGGGGGCCCTGACCGAGTGCTTCACGTCAGACGCGTTAATGAAGAGCGAGCTTTACGAAGTGAGAGGCCACGCCGCGATTATCGCTTTGAATGATACGATGTGGGAGACTGTCGGAGAGTTGCAGCACGTTTTGTCCAATTGCGAGGTGTCCGTCACCGGCGATGCAGCGACGATGCGATCGAATGTCGTCGGCACGCACGTCGCGCGGGGCGCTCCGGAGCGGATCTTCTTTATCGGCGCCGTATATTGCGATCGTCTGGTGCGTACGCAGGCGGGATGGCGGATCGCAGAACGCCGGACCCACATCGTATGGACGAAAGGCGATATCACCGTCATTGGCGGCGCAGCACAATCCCCACCGATCCACACCACGGATGTTAAAAGCATGCAGGTTTGAGCGGAGCGCTATGTGACCATTCCAACGCCAGAAGCCGCGATCGCCGAACATGCCAAAGCCGATCCCGGCTTCTTTTTGTCGCCGCGCAATCCGATCGCCACGCGCGATCAGATAGATGTGCAGGCCAAGGCCATCGCGATGATGCAAAGCCCGCTGGTTTTGCAGGCGCGGGGGCAGGCGGCCAATCGTTGGCGCATCATCGCCGGCGCGCGTCTGACCGCTGAAGCGGAATCGCGGCTCGATGAATTGGTAGAGGAATACTGCTTTTGCTATGCGCTGAAAGCCGTCAATGGCGACGCCAATTATCCGCGCGTCACGGCTGGGCTTTATAATCCTGGCCATCAATGGTTCGGCTTGACGGTGCCAGGGTCACGCGGCGCCGGCGGCGACGGGCCCGATCAGAACTATTCCTTTCTGCCGATCGATTATGGCGGACATTTCGAATTGCGCGGCCAGCGCCTTTGCCCGGAACCGGCCGATACAACCTACACGCTGACCGGCAGCCTCGGCTTCACCATGACGCTGGGCAATATCGAAGGCCGCGATTTGATCACCGATCCGGATGGCCGCTTTGTCATCACGATCAGTCCGGAGCCCGCGAACGGCAATCCCAATCACCTGCAGACCGCGCCGAACGCGCGCTACGTCTTCGTGCGCGAATGCCGCTCCGATTGGCGGCAAAGCCCCGCCATTCACCGCATTGTGCGCACCAATGCGCCGACCATGCCGCCGCTGACCGATGCACAACTGGAGCAACGCACCGCACAATTCATCGTTGATGATGTCTGCTCGATGTTCTGGCTATCGGCCTATATGCAGTCGCTCGAAGCGAATGTGATGGGGCCGGTGATCAATAGCGGCGCCGTGGGCGGACTGACCTCGCAGCGCATCGGGTTCGCGCGGCTGAAGCTCGATGCCGATCATGCTTTTGTCATCCGCGTGGGCGGACGCGATGCACCGTTCCGCGATATCGTGGCGCACGATTTCTGGTTCCGAACCTTCGATTACTGGCGGCGCACCAGCAATCTCAATAACAGCCAGACGCGGCTCGGTGCGGATGGCGCCGCGACCTATGTGGTCGCGATGCAGGATCCGGGCGTGCACAACTGGATCGACACAGCCGGCTTCAGCGAGACGCTTTTGGTGCATCGCTGGCAGGGCTTTCCGCCCGGTATGACGGATGCG
>JBEVJO010000032.1:0-2775 GCA_040510175.1 Caulobacterales bacterium | reverse complement strand
CCAAAGGCGGCGGACTCCAGCACGTTTGCCTGATGGGCAAAATCGCGTGCGTCGTGACCTTCGCCGATGCGGGCAAGGCGTGTACGGATGGTTCGCAGTGCGAGTCCAAGCGCTGCCTTGTCGAATACAGCGCAACCGATGATCCGAAAGTTGCGATGAAAGGCGTTTGCAAGGGCACTGATAATCCATGCGGCTGCTTCACATATATGGAAAATGGCAAACCCGGGCCGGGATTGTGCGTCGACTGACGGCGCATCAACTGTACTTCGCCAATTTTTTGCCGCGATCGTAATTGACAAGGCGATTGCGCGGCGTCATACGCCCGTCCTCGCAACCAAAAGGAACACCGCACGCATGCAAGACGGCGCTCATAAAAACGGATGCTCACGCACAGACGTGACCGTTCGCGCGCCGATGCTTAGCGGCTTGGCGCGCATCTAACCCGACAGCTTTGCTGTTATTTTGTTGATGCGCTGCGCGGTTTGATCGCCCGCAGCTATTGCTGGAACACGCCATGTTTACCTGGCTCGAACGCGCGCCCGCGGTCGTTCATTCGACGGCGATGGCGCCTCTCCTTCCCGTGGTGGCGGGCGATTTCGCACGCGCCATCGCGCAATTGTGGCCTGCGCCGCACCGGCCTTTCATGGAAGCGCCGGCGGCGCGGCGGCATCTGATCGCCATCGTTCTGGACGCTCTCGATGTCCGCGACGATGCGATCATCCCCGAAGCGCCAAGCCTGGGGCGGGCGCTCGAACGCGAAAGCGCAAAGCGGCTGACCCGCCGGTTTCTGCCGGACGCGGCCGAAGGCCTTCCGCGCGCCCTGCACCGCCTGGGCGAGATTGCTTGGACCGGTCCGCAATATCGTACGCTGCTGCGTCTCTTGAAGGACGCGGATACGGCAAAAATTTTGCGGCATGCCGAAGCCCTCGATCCGGGCGTCATCATGGTGCTGGAAATGCTGCCGCCGCCGCTGCGTCACGGCCGCATTCCGTATCTGCTGGCGCGACCGGAAACGGCGGCGTTGGCGGCGGAAGCCTTCGAGGCTGTGCGGATGACGCGCGGCGCAGAGGAAATCCAAGCCGTAGCGGAACGTTGGCGGCGGGCGGAAACCGCCGGGCGTCTGTTAGCAATGGCGACGGATGATCTCATCCCTAGCCGCTTCCAGGCGACGCCGTTTCCGGAACATCCGGATTTGCTTCATCTCTCCAGCGCGCAAGCGTTTGAAGAGACGGGCCGCCGTTTCCGCAACTGCCTCGCCACCTACGCGATGCGCGCGGCAGCGGGCGATTTGATCGTTTATGAATGGGCCGGCCCTCCGCCGGCCGTTCTGGCGATCACGCGCGACCCTGTCTGGGGTTGGCGGCTCGAAGAAGCGCGCATCACGGACAACGATCCAATCCCGCATGATGCGCGCATCACCATTGCCCGCATCATGGCGCATCTGGGCGTTGCGGTTGAGCGTGGCGGCTACGCGTTGGCGAGCGTGCTCGATTGGGCCGCGCGCGATCCGGAGCGTGCCGCGACGCCGTGGAGCGACTCGGAAATCTTCGGGTACTAAACTTGCGCCGGGCGGATGATCTCCGTCCGGCGTCTTTTATCAGGCGGGTGTGAAGGCGCCGATAAGCACCAGAATGATGCCGAGCAGCGCAACGCCCCAGGCTAAACTGCGCGCATAGGGCACGCCGGCAGCATAGATCGGCAGATAGAGGATGCGCGCGCCCAGATATAATTGCGCGCCCAAAGCAGTCTGCCCATTGGTGCGGTTGGCTATGGTTGCGACCAGCACCGCGACCGCAAAGATCGGAAAGGTTTCCAGGAAATTGCGAAAGGCGCGGTCCAACCGGCCGGCCAGCGCTCCCGGCGGGGGCATGACATCGTCACGCGGACCTGCATTCCATTTCGTTCCGCGCTCTTTGGTGATGGCGCCAGCCGCTGCAAACAAATGCACAAACGCCAGAATGCAGGCGAGCAATAGAACGGTGAGTTCCGTCGACAATGCGCCCACGCTGAATCCCGACGCGCTTGATACATTTTCCATGATCGCCTCCCCAGGCTTTTGTTGGCGCGCCTAAAGACAGGCGCGCTCGCGCCGGCTCATTTCCTGCCGGACAGCAATTTATTGCGCCGCCATGCCCGTGCTTCTTCCGAGCAGCGGAAGGCAGACACGATCTGGCTGTCGCCAGGCGGCTGCGGCTCAATATGCGTGGCGGCGTCGACCGCCTGCTTGAAGGCGATTTCCGCCGCCTGCAATTGGCCTGAGCGCAGATAGGCCCAAGCTTCGATCAGCGGCGGCGAGACAGGATCCCGCGCCAGCAGGGTGAAGAACGGCTCGTCGGTTTCCGCCTTGGAGTATGCGTCGAACGTGCCCGGTTCAGATTTTGTGGTCATGAAAACAATCCCGTTTTGCGCCCTAAAAACGTGGTCGTAGGCTTATCCATGCGCGCGCCGAAGCGTTTGAGCAAGCCAAACCACACGTAAAACCAACACTGTGCCGGACATAACCGAGGCCAGAATAATCGCCTGCACCAAGCCTTCCGCCGCGCGATGAAGGCCCCAGGACAGCCAAATCGCTAATGGAATCATGACTAATAAATAGGACGCCAGATGGCTGACGGTGGGGAACCAGTTCACCCCATGCGCCCTGAGCGCGCCAGCCGAAACCACCTGCAGCCCATCGGGCACCATCATCAATGCCGCCAAAAGCAGCAGCGGCCCGGTCACCGCCCGCAAAGCTGGATCGACCGTGTAGGCGCTCGCAATCCAGCCCGGCGTCAG
>JBEVJO010000031.1:0-7349 GCA_040510175.1 Caulobacterales bacterium | reverse complement strand
TATGAATAACCCGTCCGTAGGCGGACAACACGCTTTCGTGCATCATTTCGCTCAAGGTCGGGTGCGGGAAGACGGTTTCCATCAACTCGGCTTCGGTGGTCTCTAGCGTCTTGCCGATCGTGTAGCCCTGGATCAGTTCGGTGACTTCGGCGCCGACCATATGCGCGCCGAGCAATTCGCCGGTGGCTTCGTCGAACACCGTCTTGATGAAGCCTTCCGCCTCGCCCAAAGCGATCGCCTTGCCGTTGCCGATGAACGGGAACTTGCCGACCTTCACTTTGTGGCCTGCCTCTTTGGCTTTGGCTTCGGTCAATCCGACCGACGCGACTTGCGGGTGACAATAGGTGCAGCCCGGGATGTTGGCTTTGTTCATGGCGTGCGGATGTTTGCCGGCCATGTGCTCGACGGCAATGACGCCTTCGTGGCTGGCCTTGTGCGCGAGCCATGGACCATCGGTGACGTCGCCGATGGCGTAGATGCCGGCTATATTGGTCTGGCAGAATTCATCGGTCTTGATGTGAAAGCGCTTGTCCGGCTCGACGCCGACGGCTTCCAGGCCAATGTTTTCGACGTTTGGCACAATGCCGACCGCGACGATCACATGGCTGAAGTCTTCTGTGGCCACTTTGCCGTCGGCGGTTTTGATCTCTGCCTTCACGCCATCGGCGCCGGATTCGATTTTCTGAACGCTGGCGGAAGTCAGAATTTTCATGCCCTGCTTGGTCAGCGCTTTTTGCATGAAATCGCTGATTTCGGCGTCTTCGACCGGCAGAATGCGGTCGAGCATTTCAATCACCGTCACCTTGGCGCCGAGGTCGTTATAGAAGCTGGCAAACTCGATGCCGATGGCGCCGGACCCGATGACCAAGAGCTTGGTCGGCATTTCCGGCGGCGTCATGGCGTGACGATAGGTCCAGATGCGCTTGCCGTCAGCCTTCGCCTTGGGAAGATCGCGCGCCCGCGCGCCCGTGGCGATCAGAATGTTTTTGCCGGAAAGCTCGGTCGTTTTGTCGTCCTTGGTGACGGTCATGCGGCCCTTGGCGGTGATCTTGCCGTCGCCCATGAACACCGTGACCTTGTTCTTCTTCATCAGGCCGGTGACGCCCTGGTTGAGCTGCTTGGCCACGCCGCGCGAGCGTTGGATAACCTTGGTCAAATCGAAGCTGGGATTTTCCACGGTCAGGCCGACATTGCCGGCGTGCTTCATATAGTGGAAAATCTCGGCCGACCGCAGCAATGCTTTGGTCGGGATGCAGCCCCAGTTCAGGCAGATGCCGCCGAGGTTTTCCCGCTCCACGATGGCGGTCTTCATACCAAGCTGGCTGGCCCTGATCGCCGCGACATAGCCGCCCGGCCCCGAGCCCAGAACGATCAGATCGAATTCTTCAGCCAAGCGTTTGCTCCTGTTTCCTGCATTTTAAGCGCCGGGCGCCGTTGCGTCCCTGTCTAGCCGATTTTCACCGGGCCGCCAGTTTTTCATCGCGCCGGTCCGGACCGTTTCCCCGAGCGCGCCTTGCACCTTGGGGGCGCCGATCCCATTCTTTAGCCATCAGTTTCCCCGTTATCCGCGGCAAGGATCGAGCAATGCCCAAACGCATGCCTAGCCTCTTCATTCCGCATGGCGGCGGCCCCTGCTTTTTCATGGATTGGAACCCGCCGCACGAATGGGACAGCATGGCCGAATATCTGAAGGGCATCGCGGCCACATTGCCGGAAAAGCCCCGCGCCATATTGCTCATCTCGGCGCACTGGCTTGAAGACGCCTTCACCACGGGCGGCGGAACGGCGCCGGAGCTGATCTATGATTATTACGGTTTCCCGCCGCACACTTATGAATTGACCTATCCCGCAAAGGGCGATCCGGCGCTCGCAACGCGCGTCCGCGATCTTCTCAGCGGCGCCGGACTTCCCACCGCGGACAACCCTGCCCGCGGCTACGATCACGGCGTCTTTATTCCGCTGAAAGTCATGTTTCCGGACGCCGACATTCCTGTTGTGCAATTGTCGTTGCGCAGCGACATGGCGCCAGCGGCGCATATCGCTGCCGGCGAAGCGCTGGCGCCGTTGCGGGACGAAGGCGTGCTGATTATCGGTTCGGGCATGAGCTTCCACAATCTGCCGGCGATGTTCAAACGCGGCGATTTTCCCAATATCGGCAAGCACGCTGAAGCCTTCGACAATTGGCTGACTCAGGCGGTGACGCAATCGCAGGCCGTGCGTACAAAAGCCTTGTCGCATTGGGCCGATGCGCCCTATGCGCGTGAATCGCACCCACCGCGCGGTGAGGAGCATCTCATGCCGCTAATGGTTGCGGCAGGCGCCGGCGGCGCGGATGCAGGCGAGCGCACATTCAACGATTGGGTGATGGGCGCGCCAGTGTCCGGGTATCAAGTCGGTTAAACCGCGCTACGTAGCTCCAGCACGGCGATGAGGCCGGGCTGATTGTCTTCCAACCGCAGCCGGCCTCCATGAAGATGCGCCGCCGCGGCGACGATCGACAATCCCAATCCGGCGCCCGGTATCGTGGAATCGCGCGCCAGGCGCTGGAATCGCGCCACAGCGGCGGTGCGCTGGTCAGCCGGAATGCCGGGACCGTTGTCAGCAACGATGATGTCGGCGCCGCCGTCGGCCGTCGACAAAGTGATGTCAATCGCGCCGCCTCCCGCCGTGTATTTGATCGCATTGTCGACCAAATTGCCGAAAGCCTGCGCCACCAAAGCGCGATGCGCGAGCATCATCACCGGCTCTGTCGTGCAGCGAAGCGCAATTTCTTTGTCCTCAGCCAGTGGCGTGAACAAATCGGCGATGTCGTCCACCAGTTCAGCCAAATTTGTTTCGGACATGGCCTCTCGCGACAGCCCCGTCTCGGCGCGCGCGATGTCGATGAGCGTCTCGAATGTTTGCTTGATGCGCTGCGCCTCGCTGTGAGCGGTAGCCAAAGCCGCCGGACGCTCCGCCTGCTGTCCTTGCTGCGCCGTCTCCACCGCGGCCGCCAGCCGCGTTAAGGGGGTGCGCAGATCATGCGCCAGACTGTCAGTGACAGCGCGCAATCCCATCATCAAGGTTTCGACGCGATCAAGCATCAGATTTAGCGTACGCGCGAGTCCGGCCAATTCATCGCGCTCATTGCCGACCGGAACGCGCGCGCTTAAGCGTCCCGCCATCACCGATTCAGCAGTGTCCGCGAAGGTCCGGACCCGCGCCAGCACCAAGCGATCGAGGGCATATCCCAACGCAAGGGCGACGCCGACGGCGAAAAACAACGCCAAGCCGAAAGCCTGCAGCGCCTGGCTGCGTACGCGTTTCAGCGCTTCGACGTCGCGTGCAATCATGAGACGCGACCCATCCGGCAGCGATTGCGCCAGTCCATATGCAAATTCCGGCTTCTGGCCGATGCGCTTGAACTCGAAGCGAGTCCAGACGCCGTCGCGCGTCAATTCATCGGGCCAGGAATCCATGTCGCCGACCACGCGTTCGCCGCTGGAATTCACCAGGAGATGGATGAAATGTTCGGTGGTCAACCGCGTCCGCAATTCCAGCGCTTCGCGCAAAACTTCGGAGCCGTCCTCGTTGGCGATGGCGACCAGCGCATCCAATTCATCGGACGTCGCTTCCCGCTCTGACTTCAGGACGATGCTTTCGGTGCTTCGATCAGCGAAGGCCAAAGCCGCGCCGAGCGTGGCGATCACCAGGATGATCGCCACCAGCGCGAAATTGCGTCCTGTCCAGGAACGCGGCGCGGGCGGCTGTGCGGCCTTATTCAAGATCCGGCGCCTTCATGGCGTCACGGACAAACGGTATCCCGCGCCGCGCACGGTGTGCAAAAGCGGCTGCGCGAAACCCTCATCGATTTTCTTGCGCAGCCGGCTGATATGCGTGTCGATCAAACTTGTGTGCGGATCGAAGCGATAATCCCAAACCTGCTCCAGCAGCATGGTCCGCGTCACCACGCGATCGGCGTTGCGCAATAGATGCTCCAGCAATTTGAATTCGCGTGGCAACAGATCGATGCTCTTTCCACCTCGCGTGACGCGACGGCTTAGCAAATCCATCTCCAGATCGCCGCATGTCAGTTGCGTGGTTTCCATCCGGCCGGGTGCGTGGCGGCGCAATAATGCTTCCAGTCGCGCCAGCAGTTCAGAAAACCCGAAGGGCTTGGGAAGGTAGTCATCGCCTCCAGCCCGCAATCCTTTCACCCTCTCGTCGATATGGCCGAGCGCGGACAAAATCATCACCGGTATTTGTACGCCCGCCGCGCGCATCGCCTTCAAGGCGGAAATGCCGTCCATGCCGGGCAGATTACGGTCCAGGACGACCGCATCGAATTGTGCAGACGTGGCCAGGTACAAAGCGTCGCGGCCGTCGGTGACCAGTTCGACCACGAACCCAGCCTCACGTAATCCCTTGGCGACGTAAGCGCCTGCCGCCGGGTCGTCCTCAGCCACTAGAATTTTGCCGCTCATGCCGTTTGAGTCTCTGTCCGCGCCCGATCCGCTATAGCACTTCGGCGCATTGCTGAACCAAGCCTAGGCCATCGGCTTATGCACAGGCCCGCTGCAATCTCACAAACTTGCAAGGTTCGGGAGAGGCGTGCGTCAATGCTCGGGCGCAAGTTCATGCACGTCAACGGGGCGTTTCCTCCCTCTCCCGCCCCCCGCCAAGGAGCTACTCATGATCCGCAAGACTGTTCTTGCTTTGGCTTTAACCGCTGGAATTGGTTTGGCCGCGCCAGCCGCTTTCGCCGCTGACTCCGGCGCCAAGCCCGCCGCCACCTCTTCGGAAAGCGCTGCAAAACCTGCCGCTAAAAAGGTGGTCAAGCACAAGAAGCACGCCGCGAAAAAGACCGAGGCGAAGACTGACGCCGCAAAGACCAATTAAGGAACGGCGGATGAAGCGGCGGCCCACCTCCTACCCACCCCTCGCCGCTTGATCCGACGCTACGGCGCGCCGCTTCCTCATAAGCGGCGCGCCAATTGCCTGAATGCGGACAAACCCGGCCCCGAACGGGTTCTGCTTGCGGCGCCAGCCTTCCTCCCGCTCAGTGGCGCCGGAAGAAGCCGTGTTCGGGCTCCATGCGCGGGCCGGCCCCCAAAGCCGGCCCGCGTTTTATTTACTTGGCGCAGGCGTCACGGATTGCAGCTTCGCCACGTAATCCTTCACGTGCGCGACCAAACCGACGATCACGGCGCAGCCGATCGGAAACAATGTTTCGTTGACGAGAATGACGCCGGTCTTGGCCGCGTTCAGGGTCTCGCCGGCCGCCGCCGCGCGATCGAGCTGCAGGCGATAGACAATGGCGGCGGTGATCAATCCGATCCGCGCCCCCATAAATACGAAGTCGCGAAACTTGGCGTCGGGTTTTGTCGTCAGTCCACCGACCAAGATGCCGAGGGCCAGATATTCCAGCGCCTTGACCGCGCTGAGCATGAAAAAGAAGGCGTTGAAGGAATCCTCCGGCAATCCGACCAGAGACTGCACGCCCTTTTGCGCCCCCTTCGCCGCCGCCCAGGCGATGGGCGCCGAGACCAAACCCAAAAGTCCCATGAGCGCGCCACGGCCCTTCGACGCCGCAATGCCAATCGTCACGGCGCCGCAGACCAACACGCTCCAGGTCAGCCCCTGCGCGCAATCGACGAGAAACTGAGCGCCGCCGATTTTGCCGCCGAGCAACCCCTTGGTCAGGACCACCGCGATCTGGACGCCAAGCCCCAGGAGAATGGCCAACCATGCGGCGCGAATGACCAGACGCAGCATTTCCTCCGGCGCGGACTCGGATGCAGGCGCAGCGGCGTCGGCCATGAGCCCCCCAGGGTTGAGCAGCGCTGGAGACCGGCTGCTATACGCCGTCAGTGACCTGGCGGCGGGCCTCTATCAGCAATTCTTCCATCTGGCGGCGGATCTGGTGGTCGGACTGCGTGACGCCTTTGGCGTCGAAGTCCTTACGCACCTTTTCGAACACGTCATCGTCGCCTGGCTTCTCAAAATCGGATTTGACCACCGTGGCGGCGTAGGCGCTGGCTTCGTCGCCGCTCAGTCCCAGAAACTGCGCCGCCCAAAGGCCCAACAGCTTATTCCGGCGGGCATTGGCTTTGAATTCAATCTCTTCCTTGCGCGCATGCCGCGTTTCTTCAGCTTTTTCTCGATCGTCAAAAGTGGACATATATCCTCCGGGCCGGATTGGAGCGGCGCGCTAATCTCTATCTTTGGATAGTGGCTCAGCAGGCGGATTTCAATCCCCCGCAAAATCAGCAGCTTCGGTCGCGACCAACAAAAATCATTAAGCTACAGCCCATTAGCTCCGAGACCGCTGGGGTTCCCGAGCCATTCTGCCGCTCTGCGCTTAAAGCTACGCCAATCCCGCATAGGGCGAACGCGCCGAAAAAGCGCCGCTTTCCGCCCGCCAAACTGCCTTTCGGCGCGCTGGAACAATGCGTTGCGGCAAACCCCACTGAAACCCCTTGTTTGGCGATGCCGAAATGATGGAGTAACGTTGGTCGTCTCCACCGAATCTCTAGCCAGATTGATCTAGGCCCGAAGTTCGGGAGGCCCATTTATTCAAGGAAGGCGCGTCATGAGCCGGCGCAAGAAAATCTACGAAGGCAAGGCCAAGATCCTCTATGAGGGGCCTGAACCCGGCACTTTGGTCCAGTATTTCAAGGACGACGCCACCGCGTTCAACGCGCAGAAAAAGGCCATCATCGAGGGCAAGGGGGTGCTGAACAACCGCATCTCCGAGTTCATCATGAACAATCTGAATGCGGTGGGCGTGCCGACCCACTTCATCAAGCGCCTGAATATGCGTGAGCAATTGATCCGCGAAGTCGAGATCATCCCTTTGGAAGTCGTCTGCCGCAACATCGCGGCGGGCTCGATCTCCCAGCGCTTCGGCATTCCTGAAGGCACGCCGCTGCCCCGCTCGATCGTCGAATTCTATTACAAGAATGACGGCCTGCAGGATCCGATGGTGTCCGAGGAGCACATCACCGCGTTCAATTGGGCCTCGACCCAAGAGATCGACGACATGATCGCCCTCACCTTGCGGATCAACGATTATCTGTTCGGCATGTTCGCCGCCGTGGGCATCCGCCTGGTTGATTTCAAAGTCGAGTATGGCCGCCTCTATGAAGGCGACATGGTGCGCACGGTGTTGGCCGACGAGATTAGTCCCGATTGCTGCCGGCTCTGGGACGTTCAGTCTAACGAACGTCTCGACAAGGACCGCTTCCGCCGCGATCTCGGCAACGTCACCGAAGCCTATGTGGAAGTGGCGCGCCGGCTGGGCATCTTGAAGCAAGCCAGCGGCGGCGGCGAAGCTGTCCACTAGCTACTGCGCATCAAGGCTGGGGAGC
>JBEVJO010000030.1:0-6764 GCA_040510175.1 Caulobacterales bacterium | reverse complement strand
TGTACCCGTAGGCGCCGAAGGGGGAGGTGCCGCCGGTGCCGATCCATTTATTGCCGCCTTCGTGCCGGCCTTGTTGTTCCTTGAGCCGTTCGGCCAAGGTCTCCATCAGCTTTTCCCAGCCGCCCAGCGCTTGGATCTCGGCTTTCTCAGCCTCGGTCAGAAATTTCTCGGACAGCTTGCGTAGCCATTCCTCGGGAATCTCCGCGGTCAGATCGCCCGGCGTTATGTCCACGATGCCCTTGAACACCTTGGAGAAGACGCGGTCGAAGGCGTCCAGGTGGCGCTCGTCCTTAATCAGCGCCGCGCGGGCAAGGTAGTAGAAATCCTCGATCTTGGGCGGAATCACGCCCTGTTCCATCGCCTCGATCAGCGTCAGATATTCGCGCAAAGACACCGGGGCCTTGGCGGCGCGCAATTCGGCGAAGAAATGCTGGAACATGGTCGGCTGTTCTTCAAGACGGTCAAAGGTTTACTTTGATAGCGGCAGCGACGCGAATTGTCCAAGCGCAGCCATCCAGTCTTCACCCATCGCCATGTCGGAGTTCAGATCCGGCTTGCCGGTAAAACGTTGCTTGAGCACCCATCCAGCACGCTCCGCGAGGTGGACGTGGGTCGCTCGCTGACCTTCATCAGTTTGGATAAGGAAGGCCGCCGATTTCGATTCAAGCAGTGCAACGCCATTCTTTGTCGCGGTTATCTCGACTTTAGGCGTGTAGGGTGCTGCCTCCGGCGACCGGCTTTTGATCGCGAGCGCAACTATTTTTAATCGTTCATCAAGAGGAAAAGCGATCGAATCCTTGGTGAGATAAATTGAACTCCAACCGAATGCGTCGCTATTCGTGCATCCCACGTCATTGCCTCTGACATCCGATGGAAACACCGCAAGCGCGTTGGGAATGTAAAGCGCGTCGTTGTTGAACCGGCAAATGTATCCCGTAGCGATATGTCTCACCGAAATGAACGGTGCGCCGTTAGGGAGAAGTGGCTCGGCCACTGGCTCAAACACATCTTCCGCATGAATTTTAGAGATCAGTTGTTGCGCATCTTCCAAGGATGTCGTGGGCGCCGGGTCCGCTAATGCGGGTAAGCAGAGGCACAAAAAGTACGCGGCGAAAAGTTTTCCAACGAATCGAAACATGGTTCCCCCATCGATCGATGCCCTGATTTGCAGCTCTATTGGGCGGGCGCGCTGTATTGCTGCTGATAAAACTGAGACTCGCGTGAAGCGTAGCCAAGGCCCCAGAACAATACCACAAAGAAGAACAAAACCAGCATGATCGCGGCGTTTCGCACCCAGCCTGACACGCGCATGATCAAATTCTTGGGGCCATCGGGGATCGGCGCGATCTTCATCAGCGTTTTGGCGAAGATCGCTATCAGCGAACCCACGACGAGCGGCATCCAGAACGGGACCAATATATCGGTCGCCGCCATCATGAATTTGTCGAACCAGGACGGCTGGAATTGTTCCAAGGCAGGGATCCGATCGGTGGAGGCGCCTGACGCCGAGGCCAGAAATCCTAGAACCAACCCTCTTTAGAGGTTCTCGTAGAAATTGCGTTCGCGGATCGCGTACCAGAAGTACCAGACCACAACCACAATGATGAAGGCGATCAGATAGTAGAAGGCGTTGCGCACCCAGCCCGCAATGCGCAGCGTCCTATTCTTTGCATTGTCGTTGATGGGCAGCATCGGCACGAGCTTTTTGGCGCCCAGCGCGAAGAAACCGCCCATGACGAGCGGCATCCATAAAGTGCCGGCGAGATCCGCCGCGCCCATCATGAACTGATCCAGGATGGTCGGCTGAAACTGTAAGGGATCGGGCGGGCTTTGCATGCGGCCTGACTCACATCTTCGTCAGGCTAAGCGCCGGATCGGCGGCGGCAAGCTCAGGCGCAGTATCCTCTTCGCCCCGCGACACGATGGTCGCAATCGCCAGATCGCCCGCGACGTTCAAGGTCGTGCGGCACATATCCAGGAAGCGGTCGACGCCCAGCACCAGACCGATGCCTTCGACCGGCACGCCGACCATGCCAAGGATCATGGCGATCACCGGCAGCGATCCGGCCGGGACGCCCGCCGTACCGACGCCGCCCAGAATGCAGACCAGCATCACGACCAATTGCTGCGATAGGGTCAGATCAATGCCGAAGAATTGCGCCAGGAACAAAACCGTCACGCCTTCGAACAAGGCGGTGCCGTTCTGATTGGCGGTGGCGCCGATGGTGAGCACGAAACGGGCGATTCTACGCGGCAGGCGCAACTGCGTCTCCGCCGCGCGCAGTGAGACCGGCAAAGTGGCGTTGGAGGAGGCGGTCGAGAACGCCACCACCATGGGCTCGCGGATCTGGACGAAGAAATCGCGCGGGTTCTTGCCGCCAAGCGTCCAAACCAGAATCGGATAGACGACGAACATATGGATCGCCATGGCGCCGATCGCCGTGCCGGCGAAAGCGGCGAGGCGCACCAGCAAGTCCCAGCCGAACAGCGCCGACAGATTGAACATCAGACAGGCGATGGCGATGGGCGCGAGGCGGATGACCAAGCCAATCAACCGCATCATCACTTCGAACAGGCCCTGGATGACCTCTTGCAACCTTTCCGTCGCCGGGCTCTTGGTCATAACCAGTCCGATGCCGAACAATAGCGCGAACACCATCACCGGCATGACCAGATTTTGGGAGGCTGCCGCGAACACGTTTTGCGGAATCAGATCGACGAAGAACTGGCCGAGTTGCACGCTGGCCGGGGCGTTTTCGACGATGCCCTTGGCGCCGTCCGCGCCTTGGCTCAGCAGCTTTTGCGCGATGGCCTGATCGACGCCGTCGCCGGGCCGCAGCCAATTGACCATGACAAGACCGATGATCACGGCGAACGTGGAAATGATCACGGTGAGCGCCAGCGTTTTCCAGCCGACGCGTCCGAGCGAGGCCAGATCGCCCATCTCCGCCACGCCGATCACCAGCGCGCTGAACAAAAGTGGCAGCACCAGCATGAAGAGCAGGCGCAGGAATATCTGGCCGATGGGGCCGGTGATGTTCTCCGTCAGCCATTGCACCCAGGGCGCCTCGGCGCCGGAGCTGAGATTGACCGCGAGCCCCGCCGCCAAACCGACGGCAAAACCGATCAGCATCAGCCAGTGAAGGGGAATGCCGGGCTTTTTAGTCGTGTCCATGCGGCGTTCCTCGTTTGCGTTTCGCTAGGGCTAGCGGAGGGCGTCGCCATGAGCAACCGAAACGGCGCAATCAGGCCGGAACGTAGGTCAACCTGATCACGTCCTCGCCAATGCGATCGCTGGTGACAAGACGGAGCCGCGGGCGCGGGCCGGCGAAGAAGGGCGCGCCGCCGCCCAGCACGATGGGGTGAAAGTAGAGTTGATACTCATCGATGAGACCGAGCGCGCCGAGGCTGTGCGCCAAAACCGGTCCGCCAACGTCCATCACCCCATCCAGTTGCGATTTCAGTCCGCGCACCGCGCCTTCGAGGTCATCCGCGACAAGCGCGGCGTTCGGGCCGACTGATTTCAGCGAGCGCGACACGACCCATTTCTTTTGGTTCCGCCATACCGCCGCGTATTCGCATTCCGCCGCGTCCCACTCCGCATTGTCTTCGTCCCAATATTGCATGATCTCGTACAGGCGGCGGCCATAGATCATGCCGGTCAGGTTGCGCACATGCTCGATGAAGTGGCGAAAGAGCACTGGGTCAGGCGCAAATGCCTCGTGGTTGGCATAGCCGTCCAAAGACAGGCCCATTCCGTAGACGAGCTTGGCCATGGCGTAAAATCTCCGAGGCTGAATCAGCTCCGCGGTTCTCGCCGCGTCAGAAACGCGATGCGCTCGAGCAGCTGCACATCCTGTTCGTTTTTCAGAAGCGCGCCGTGCAAAGGCGGGATCAGTTTCTGCGGATCGCGCTCGCGCAACACTTTTTCGTCGATGTCTTCGACCAGCAGCAGCTTCAGCCAGTCCAGCAATTCGGAGGTCGACGGCTTTTTCTTCAGGCCTGGCGCGGCGCGCAATTCATAGAAGGTGCGCAAGGCTTCGGAGACCAGCCTTTCCTTCACGCCGGGGAAGTGGACCTCAACGATATCGGCCATGGTCGCTTCGTCCGGGAACTTGATATAGTGGAAGAAGCAGCGGCGCAGGAAGGCGTCCGGCAATTCCTTTTCATTGTTGGACGTGATGATGACGATGGGCCGGTGCTTGGCCTTGATGGTTTCATGGGTCTCGTAAACGTAGAATTCCATCCGATCGAGTTCCTGCAGGAGGTCGTTCGGAAACTCGATGTCGGCTTTGTCGATTTCGTCGATCAGAAGGACGACGCGGCCATCGGCCTCGAACGCCTCCCACAATTTGCCCTTGCGGATATAATTGGCCACGTCCCTGACGCGCTCGTCGCCCAATTGGCTATCGCGCAGGCGGCTCACCGCGTCGTATTCGTAAAGGCCCTGGACCGCCTTCGTGGTGGATTTCACATGCCATTCGATCAATGGCAGGCCCAAGGTCTTGGCGAGTTCGGTCGCCAGCACGCTCTTGCCGGTGCCGGGTTCGCCCTTGACCAGAAGCGGCCGCTGCAAAGCGATGGCGGCGTTGACCGCGACCCGCAAATCCTCGGTCGCGACATAGTCCTTGGAGCCTTCAAAGCGCATAATCTCTTCCGTGCCTGATGTTTGGCTGGCACGGTAAAGACGCGGGCTCGTTTTGCAAGCCGCCTAGCGCTAGGCTGCGGACAAAGAGGACAATTCCGCTCTTGGGCGCTAAAGTTCAGGCAAAACCTCGAGGCCCCAGCTGGAGAAAGCCATGAGCCGGAGCGTCACACCGTTTTTGATGTTCACCCAAGGCGGTTGCGAAGAGGCGATCAGATTCTATGTGTCGCTGTTTGCGGACAGCCGCGTCGACCAGGTGACGTATTTTCCCGCCGGCTCGCCTATGGCCGGTACAGTGATGCTTGCCAATTTCACCCTCAAGGGGCGGCCGTACCGCGCCAATGACAGCGTCGGCATGCACGCCTTCGACTTCACGCCCAGCTTTTCAAACTTCGTCGAATGCGATGACGCCGAGGAATTGGACGGGTTGTTCGGAAAATTATCGGAGGGCGGCCAGGTGATGATGCCGACCGACAATTACGGGTTCAGCCGGCGCTTCGGCTGGGTGCAGGACCGCTTCAATGTGTCCTGGCAATTGAATCTGGTGTGAGCGCGGCCGTTTAGACCCACCGTCAATCGACCTTCTCAAGGCCGCAAAACTACTCTATAGCTGCGCCCAAAATATCGTATACATTCTGCGATGACAACGATTAGGGAGGCAAGAATGACCGCGACCGTGCGCTATGCGGACATTCCCACGATGGACTATGACGCCGCGACGACCGCGGAGCAGCACAGCTTTCTGACGGAGGCGCGCCAAAAGACGCCGCTTTTGCGGCTGACCTCGCCAAACCCCGAACGCAATGTGCTTCTTATTACCGATCCGGACGACGTTCTGCATGTCGCCGCGCATCCGGAGATTTTTTCCAGCACGGGTCATGCGCAGGCCATCCGCTTCGACAGCGATTACGACCCCGCAGGCGCGAAAATCTACGCCGAACGCGGCCGCAACCTAAAAAATGTCATCGTTTGGCAGGACGGCCGCACCCACTTCCGGCAGCGGAAATTGGTGCAGGCCGCCTTCATTCCGCGCCAGGTCAAGGCCAAGGAAAGCTATATCCGTGACCTCATCGAAGGCCTGATCGATCAGTTTCCGGCTGACGGAAAAGTCGAGTTCATGGGCGCGTTCGCCTGGCAATTGCCGACCGAAGTGATTGCGCGCGAATATGGCCTGACGCAAAACGAAGTCCCGTTGGTGCGCGACGTGACCAACAAGTTGTCCGCCTCGGTCGATCCGATGGGGCCGAGCAATTCCCACATCCTTGCCGCAGACGCGATCTCCACCTTGCAGGACTTGCTGATGGAGAAGCTCGAACACATTGATCAGCTACCGGACAATACCCTGCTGAAGGATTTAGCGTTGGCGCGCGTCGAGGGCGAAGCGGCCTTGAGCAAGGAAGAGCTGATGTGGCTCTCGACCATTCTGCTCGCCGCTGGCGGTCACACGACCGGCGCCATGCTGGGCTGGACAGGATTGAAGCTTGCGACGAACCCGCCGCTTCAAAACGCCTTGCGGCAAAATCCCGAACGCATTCCTGCCTTCGTTGAAGAAATGCTGCGTACGCATGAACCGGTGCCGACCAGCTATCGTCTCGTGACTCAGGACACCACGATCCGCGATGTGGAAGTGCCCAAGGGCACAAGCGTGATCATTCGCTGGGACATGTGCAATTTCGATCCGAAAAAGTTTTCCGATCCCGAGCGCTTCGACATTGATCGAACCGATGTGCGCAACCATTCCACCTTCGGCAATGGCGCACATTTTTGCGTCGGCAATCATCTGGCGCGGCTTGAGTTGCGTCTGGCGACCGAAGTTATGCTGCGGCGTTTCCGGACCATTGAACTAACGGTTCCAGCGGAGACGATCCGCAACGTGCAGAGCTTTGATCTATACGCAGTCGAAGCGCTGCCGCTGCATTTGGCCTAAGCGCCCAAACAAAGAGAGGTCCAGTATGTCAGAGACAGCAAAGCCGCTGGCCGGCCAAGTCGCGATCGTTACGGGCTCCGGCTCGGGCATCGGCCGCGCCGAAGCGCTTGCATTGGCCAAGGCGGGCGCGGCCGTCGTGGTCAATGATCGTGCGGCCGGCGCCACCATCCCGGGCGGCGCCAAGGAAACCAT
>JBEVJO010000029.1:0-7575 GCA_040510175.1 Caulobacterales bacterium | reverse complement strand
CATCGCCACGCAAGGCGGAACGGGCGTCGGCGACCGCAACATGGATGACATGGTCGCCGCCTTGGCGGGCCCTGACGGCATGCGGCCGAAACTTGTGCACCGCTTGGACCGCGATACGACCGGCGTATTGGTGTTCGGCAAAACGCATGCGGGAACGGCGGCGCTGGCCGAGTCTTTCCGTGATCGCGACACCAAGAAAGTTTACTGGGCGATCGTGCTCGGCGTGCCGCGTCCCGCCAGCGGGCAGATCCGCTCTTGGATGCGCAAGGATTATGGTCCCGGCCAAGCCGACCGCGAAATGATGCGCCCGGCGATCCAGAAGGACGAAGGCGCGGTGCACGCCATCACCGATTATATGGTGGTGCAGAACGCAGGGCAGGAGGCGGCGTGGATGGCGTTGCGGCCCGTCACCGGCCGCACGCATCAGCTGCGCTTTCACCTGACAGAGATCGGCAATTCCATTGCGGGCGATCCGAAATATCGCTGCGACCGGCCGACGCCCGGCGGACTGGACGGCAAGCTGTTGCTGCACGCCCGCGCGATCGAAATCCCGCACCCAAAAAAGGGCACGCTGCGCGTCATCGCGCCGATCCCGCCGCATATGAAAAAGGCGTTTGACCTGCTCGGGTTCGACGAGCGCGACGCCAAGGACCCATTCGAGCCGTTTGAATAATGCCCCAACACAATGGCTAAGCTGAAGCTCGCTATATTCGATTTCGACGGCACGATTGTTGATAGCCGCCGCAACATTCAGGTCGCGATGGAGCGCGCCTTCGCTGCAGCAGACCTTCCGCCGCCAAGCTATGACCAGACGCGGCGCATTGTAGGCCTGAATCTTGTCGAAGCGTGTCAACGCCTGGCGCCGGATGTAGACGAACAGACGCTGGGCAAGATCGTCGATTACTACAAGAATGCCTTCAACATCATGCGCACCGAACCCGGCCACAGCGAACCCGTCTATGAAGGCGCTATTCCGACGCTGCGGCGTTTGCGCCATGAGGGGTGGCTGGTGGCCGGCGCTACAGGAAAGTCGCATCGCGGCGTCGAAACGGTGTTGCGTAGCCATGATCTGCATGATGTCTTCGATGTGATCCGCTGCGCCGATGACGGCCCAGGCAAACCGCATCCCTTTATGGTGACCGCCTGCCTGTCGCATCTGGGCGTGGATTGCGTCGACGCCATCGTCATCGGCGACACCTCGTTCGACATGGCGATGGCGCGCGCGGCGGGCGCGATGGCCTTGGGCGTGTCCTGGGGCTTTCACACCCACGAAGAGATTCTGGACGGCGGCGCGCATCATATCGTGCACACGTTCGAGGAATTGGACGGCGCGCTGGACCGGTTCGGCGTACATCGCATTTTGGAAGTGCAGGCATGACCGGCTCAGCAATCGAACCCACGAAAAAGTTCTACAAGGCGGCGACCGTGGCGCCGGCGGCGAACGGCCCGGGCTATGCCGTGTTGCTGGACGGGCGCAGCTTGCGCACGCCAGCCAAGGCCGTGTTCAACGTTCCAACGCAGGCGCTGGCGCGGCTTGTCGCCGAAGAATGGAACGCGCAGGGCGAACACATCTTACCCGCCAGCATGCCGGCGACGCGTATGGCCAATGTCGCCATCGACCGCATGAGCCAGACCCGCGAGGGCACGATCGCGGAGATCGTCAAATACGCGAATTCCGATTTGCTGCTCGTGCGCGCCGAGGAGCCGGAGGAACTTGCCGCGGCGGAGCGCCACGCCTGGGATCCGATACTGCACTGGGCGGAGGAAGCGCTTGGCGCGGTTTTCATACCGACGGCCGGCATCATGATTGGCGGGCAGGATCACAAGGCGCTCGACATCATCGCCGCGGAAGCCGACGCCTTCGACAACTTCAAACTCACGGCTTTGGCGCACCTGGGTGCGCTCTATGGCTCTAGCCTACTGGCCTTGGCTGTTCTGAAGGGGCGCATCAGCGCCGAGGAGGGTTTCGAGGCCTCACGCGCCGACGAAGCCTGGCAAGAAGCCAAATGGGGTGTCGATTATGAGGCGGCGGATCGCACCGCGCGCCTGAAAGGCGAGGTCCATGCGGTTGCTCGCTTCCTGAGCGCGCTCGATACCGTGGATACGCCAAGTGGTTGAAATATAGACGGCGGGTTTTGCCCAAGCTAAGACGTTTGCGAATCCAAGTGGGGTATTTCCGAGAATGAAGACCATTATCGAGGCGCTGGAAGATAAGCGCGGCCATGCACGGCTTGGCGGCGGACAAAAGCGCATCGACGCGCAGCACGCGCGCGGCAAACTCACGGCCCGGGAGCGTATCGAATTGCTGCTCGATGAGGGCTCGTTCGAGGAATACGGCATGTTCGTCGAGCATCGCTGTTCGGATTTCGGCATGGGCGATCAAAAGGTGCCGGGCGACGGTGTCGTCACCGGCTGGGGCACCATCAATGGCCGACTCGCTTATGTGTTCTCCAAAGACTTCACGGTTTTCGGCGGCTCGCTATCGCTGGCGCACGCCGAGAAGATCGTGAAGATCCAGGATATGGCGTTGAAGAATGGCGCGCCGATCATCGGCCTGTTCGACGCCGGCGGCGCCCGCATTCAAGAAGGCGTGGATGCGCTCGGCGGCTACGCTGAAATCTTCATGCGCAATGTTTTGTCCTCGGGCGTCATTCCGCAAATCTCCGTGATCATGGGACCGTGCGCGGGCGGCGATGTCTATTCGCCGGCGATGACCGACTTCATCTTCATGGTGAAGGACACGTCCTATATGTACGTGACCGGCCCTGACGTGGTGAAGACCGTCACGAACGAAGTCGTGACGCACGAAGAACTCGGCGGCGCCAAGGTGCATGCGGGCAAATCCGGCGTCGTCGATGGCGCGTTCGAAAACGACGTCGAAGCGCTTTTGCAAATCCGCCGCCTGATGGATTTCCTGCCGGGCTCAAACCGCGCCAAGCCGCCGATCCGCCCGAGCTTCGACACCGTCGACCGTATGGATATGAGCCTCGACACGCTCATTCCCGACAATCCGAACAAGCCATATGACATGCACGAGCTGATCGAGAAGGTCGCCGACGAAGGCGACTTCTTCGAGATCGGCAAGGATTTCGGCCGCAACATCATCACCGGCTTTGGACGCATCGACGGCCAGCCCGTCGGCTTCGTCGCCAACCAGCCGATGACGCTTGCCGGCGTGCTCGACATTGACGCCTCGCGTAAGGCCGCGCGTTTCGTGCGCTTCTGCGATTGCTACAACATTCCGATCGTCACCTTCGTCGACGTGCCGGGCTTCCTGCCGGGCACCAAGCAGGAATATGGCGGCTTGATCAAACACGGCGCAAAATTGCTGTTCGCCTACGCCGAAGCGACGACGCCGAAGATCACGCTGATCACGCGCAAGGCCTATGGCGGCGCCTATGACGTTATGAGCTCCAAGCACCTGCGCGGCGACGTGAACTATGCCTGGCCGACGGCGGAAATCGCGGTGATGGGCGCCAAGGGCGCGGTCGAGATCATCTTCCGCGCAGATATCAAAGATCCCGAAAAAATCGCCGAGAAAACGGAAGAGTACAAAGAGCGCTTCGCCAACCCGTTCGTCGCGGCCCAGCGCGGCTATATCGACGACGTGATCATGCCGCACTCAACGCGCTGCCGAATCGCCCGCGCGCTGAAGACGCTGAAGAATAAGAAGCTCGAAAATCCGTGGAAGAAGCACGACAACATTCCGCTGTAGGGAAACTGCCAGCTCACTCCGCATAATGAAGATACGTATCCAGCAATAAAAACCGCCGCGCCGTCATCTCATTCATGCAATCGCTGCCCAGCGGACCCGCGATCGTGCCGCCTTCAAAATACGCGTAGGGCAAAGCGCAGGTCGCATCGCGGTCCTTGATCCAGGCGCGCTGCGCCGTCTTCAGCGCCGTTTGCATTTTTGGCGCGCTGTCCTTCAGCAGCGCCTTGTAAGTCGCGTTGAGCTTGGAATCCCACACGGCGATTTCACGTTTCAGACAATCGATCATGCCATAGGTGGTTTCCCCGCCGGGAAGGGCCATGCAGGCCTCCGACACTTTACCGATACAGACATTGGCTTCCGCCTTGGCGGTCTTCTGCGTCTTCAGACACTGATCGACGTCATAGGTCGCTGCGGGCGAGGGCGGATCGGCGGCGGGCGTCGCGGCGTTGCCGATGGCGGGCGCGATCAGCGTAAACCCCAAAACCAGACCCCATAGAAAACGCATCGCAAAACCCCTTTGACGGTGTCTCTGAGTATGGCGCGCCTGGGCGCTGATTCGACAGGCGATTCGTGGAGGCAAGGCCTACAGCGCTGCATAAATTGAATTTAATGTGTTCACAAAATTGGCGTTGACGCTCCATAGAGATGCATCGCCGCCTGCTTCGAAGGCACGCGCGCGCTGCTGGCGCATGACACAACAAAGTCAGCGCGAGATGAGTTTCAATATGTACCCATTGCGTATCTAACCGGGGGGACCGGAGAGAGCGCATGAGCAAAGATTTGAAACGCGCCCGCGAAGAAGCGGAGCGCATTCTGGAAAAGGCCTCGGTGCCGGCCATATACGATTTGAGGACGCGGCGCGTGCGGGAGGAGTTCTGGCCCAAGCTGCGGCGCGCGCTGGGCCGCTTGCCGTTCGCGACGGACCTCGCCGCCGCCTATTACGCTGCCCGGGATCCTTTGACCCCGACAGCGGCGAAAGCCAGTCTGATGGCGGCCTTGTTTTACTTCGTCACGCCGGCCGATTTGATTCCGGACGTCGTCACCGGACTTGGGCTGACTGACGACGCCATGGTTCTGGCGATCCTGATGACGCTGTCCGCCGCGCACATTCAGGACAAACACCGTCAGCTCGCCCACGAAGCGCTGATCAAGACCTAGACGAGTAGGGTTCAAAAAATCTATTCGCCGGTTTCTGGCGGCCCGTTGGACGGGATCAAGGCGTTCAACATCAATGGCCGCCAGTTTTGCCGTCTTTGGTCGTAGACCGAAAAGGTGGTGGCGAAATCGAAACTGCACCAGGGAATGGCGACGGATTCCAGCGCGGCGCGCACCGCCGCTGTCCAGACGGCGCGATCCGGATCGCCCGCATAATTGATGGCGCCGAACTCGCCGAGGAAAATCGGCGCTTTGTTATCGTCCTGCCACTTCGCCATTTTTTCGGCATAGGCGACGACTTCCCGGATTTCCTGCGGACGGCCCCATTCCGGACCGATCGGCGGCGCCTTCGGCACCCAACTGGCGCCCTGATGCGTGAAGCTGAAAGGATTGTAGTAGTGCACGCTCACCATGATGTGGGGATCGGGCGGTAGCTTCAGGCTGTCGATGCCCTCAAAATTACCCCAGCGGTCGCCGCTCAAAATCACCGTGCGCGTCGGGTTGGTTTTGCGGACGATGCTCAGCGCCTTGTTCTGTGCGGCGCTCATACGGTCGCCGGAGAACTTGTCGCGCGGCTCGTTGATGAGTTCGAACATCAGATTCTGATCGGAGTAGTCCTGGTAGCGCTGGGCGATCTGCGCCCACATGCCGTAAAAGCGCGCTTCCTCACGGTCGGGGTCTTCAAACAGCGCGTCGTAATGATGCATGTCCAGGATGACTTGGAGCCCGCTGGCGTTCGCCGTTTTTATGATGTGGTCGACGCGCGCGAACAAAGCCGGGCTGATCGTGTACGGCGCCTTTTGCAGGGCGTGGGCTGAGAATTTAACCGGCAGGCGAATGGCGCCGAACCCGGCATTGGCGATCAGCCGCAAATCCTTGTCCCGGATCACATAGCCCCAATCGCCCTCGCGATCGGCTTCGAGGGCGCCCGCCATGTTCATGCATCGGCCGATATAGGGCGCCTGACGGGTCACTTTTTTGGGGTTCGCCGCCGCGTCATGAGGGGCGGGCGTGAGGAAGCAAGCGCTGGCCAGCACCAATGGCGCGCCCAAAGCGGCGATTATTTTCCCGAAAGAGCCCAGCATTGAAAGGACGCTTACCATAACACCGGCTTAGGCAGGAGGGGCCATGGGGATTATTCCCGGCTTAGGCTCGGTTAGCCAGAGGTTCGTGGGCCGCTATCGGCTTTTAAGTTGCCATTCGCTCAAAGAGTCCGGAAACAGCTCTAAACTTTGAATCAAAGCGGTTCTTGCCCGAAAGTTCTTTTCGTGGTTTCGGGAAGCGGCTTTAAGGTGACAGATCAAAGGTAACGGGGCGCTGAAAGCTTTATGTTCGGTAAGATTTTAATCGCCAATCGCGGCGAAGTCGGCGTCCGCATCATCAAGACCTGCCGCCGCCTTGGGATAAAGACGGCGATCGTCTACTCGGAAGCCGATGCGGACAGTCTGGCGGTCGAATTGGCCGACGAGGCGATTTTCATCGGACCTGCGCCGGCCGCGCAATCCTATCTGGTCATGGACAAGATCGTGGACGCTGCTCGCAAGGTCGGCGCCGAGGCGATCCATCCGGGATTCGGCTTTCTGTCCGAGCGCGCTGAGTTCGCGGAGCGCCTGATCGCCGAGAAGATCGTTTTCATCGGTCCGAACCCGCACGCCATTTCGGCGATGGGCGACAAGATCGAAAGTAAGCGCGCCGCAGGCGTGGCGGGGGTCAACACCGTTCCGGGATATGTCGGCGAGATCAACGGCGTCGAGCATGCGCTCGAGATATCCAAGGAGATTGGCTACCCGGTCATGATCAAGGCGTCGGCCGGCGGCGGCGGCAAAGGCATCCGGATCGCCTGGAACGAAAAGGACGTACGCGAAGGTCTGCCGGCCACGCAGGCCGAGGCCAAAGCGTCCTTCGGCGATGACCGTATCTTCATCGAAAAATTCGTCACCGAACCCCACCACATCGAAATCCAGGTGATCGGCGACAAACACGGCAACGTCATCCACTTGAACGAGCGCGAATGCTCGATTCAGCGCCGCAACCAGAAAGTCGTCGAAGAGGCGCCGTCGCCCTTCCTCGACGCCAAGACGCGCGCCGCGATGGGCGCGCAAGCGGTCGCTTTGGCGAAGGCGGTGAACTACGACAGCGCCGGCACGGTCGAATTCATCGTCGACGGCCAGAAGAATTTCTACTTCCTGGAAATGAATACTCGTTTGCAGGTCGAACACCCGATCACCGAAATGATCACCGGCGTCGATCTGGTCGAACTGATGATGAAGTCGGCGGCGGGCGAAAAGCTCACCCTCAAGCAGAGCGATGTGAAGATCGACGGCTGGGCCATCGAAACCCGCATCTATGCTGAAGATCCGTACCGGAACTTCCTGCCGTCGATCGGCCGTTTGAAGCGCTACAAGCCGCCGGTCGAAGGCAAGTTTGGCAACGTCACCGTGCGCAACGATTCCGGCGTGCGCGAAGGCGACGAAATCTCGGTCTTCTACGATCCGATGATCGCAAAGCTGATCACGCATGCGCCCAAGCGCATCGCCGCCATCGATGCGCAAGCCAAGGCGCTTGATTCCTTCCTGATCGAAGGCATTCGTGACAACGCGCCATTCCTGAACGCGGTCATGCTGGAGCCGAATTTCCGCGCCGGCAAGTACACCACGGCTTATATCAAGGATACCTATCCTGAGGGATTCAAAGGCGCACCGATC
>JBEVJO010000028.1:0-3642 GCA_040510175.1 Caulobacterales bacterium | reverse complement strand
ACCTTGGGCAGCATCCAGTCCAGGATGACCAGATCGGGTAGGCGCTCATCGATCTGCACCAAAGCTTCTTCGCCGTCACCGGCGATGACCGCTTCAAAGCCTTCCTTCTGCAGATTGTACTGCAGCAGGTTCGACAGCGAATCCTCATCTTCAACGATGAGAACGCGCGGCAAAATCTGGCCTTCCTTACGCAACTGCACTTGACCCTCGAACATGTTCAGCGTCCTTGCCGCTCCGTAAAGCGAGTGCTCGCAGCCTCAACCTTGAGACAGCGAGTCGATCTTTGGCCGGTCATTCGGCATGTCTTCACCAGTGACCAGGAAGTGCACGATTTCGGCCATGTTCGTGCAATGGTCGCCGATGCGTTCCATGTTCTTTGCGACGAACAGCAAATGCGCGCAGGACGTGATCATGCGCGGATCGGCCATCATATAGGTCAGCAATTCACGGAACAGCGAGTTGTAGTGTTCGTCGACATCCTCGTCGCCGCCCCAGACGGTGAGTGCCCCTTTCATATCGCGGGTGCCATAGGCGTCCAGCACGTCTTTCAAACGGCTGGAGACGATTTTGCCCATGCGCTCAACGCTCCGCGTCAGGGAAACAGGATCAGCTTGATTCAGGATCAGGGCGCGTTTGGCGATATTCTTGGCCAGATCGCCAATGCGCTCGATTTCGAGCGACAGGCGGTAGGCCGCCAACACTTCGCGCAAGTCCCGTGCCATCGGCTGACGCAAAGCGAGCAAGCGGACGATCTGCTTTTCGACGTCGCGCTCCATTTCATCGATGCGCCCGTCGCGGCCGATCACGCCCTGCGCAAGGGAGGTGTCGCGCCGCGCCACGGACGCGACGGCGTCAGCCACCATGCTTTCGGAGAAACCGCCCATGCGGGACAACAGCGCCGAGAGGGCGTCGAGTTCTTCGCCGAACGCTTTGACCGTATGTTCCGTCATGCTGCGAGTCCTTCGCGCGAGGCGTTTAGCCGAACCGGCCCGTGATGTAGTCTTGCGTGCGCGTGTCGCGCGGATTGGTGAACAATTCTTCTGTCGGGCCGCTTTCAACTAGCTTGCCCAAATGGAAGAACGAGGTGCGCTGGGAAACGCGGGCTGCTTGCGCCATTGAGTGCGTGACGATGATGATGCAGAAATTGTTCCGCAATTCGTCGATCAGTTCTTCAATCTTGGCGGTGGCGATCGGGTCGAGCGCCGAGCAGGGCTCGTCCATCAGGATCACTTCCGGATTGACCGAGATCGCGCGCGCGATGACCAGGCGCTGTTGCTGACCGCCGGACAGGCCGGTGCCGGCTTGATGCAGGCGGTCCTTCACTTCGTCCCAAAGACCGGCGCGGCGCAAGGAGCGCTCCACCAGTTCGTCCATTTCGCCCTTGCTCTTGGTCAGGCCGTGGATGCGGGGGCCATAGGCCACGTTTTCATAAATTGTCTTTGGGAATGGGTTCGGCTTTTGGAACACCATGCCCACCGAAGCGCGCAGGACCACCGGATCGACCGATTTTTCGTAGGCGTTGCGCCCGTCGATTGCCAATTCGCCGGTGACGCGGCAGCCATCGATCGTATCGTTCATCCGATTGATACAGCGCAGGAAGGTTGACTTGCCGCAGCCCGATGGGCCGATAAAAGCGGTGACGCTGCGGTCAGGAATATCCAAGGAGACATCGAACAGCGCCTGTTTCGCGCCATAGAAAACGCTGACGTCGCGCGCGCGCACCTTCGTCGCTTGATCCGGCAGAGTTCCGGTCGTCGCCACGGCTTCAGGCCTTGCTACGCTGGGAATGAATGGCTTGCTCAACCGAGCCTCTTCGTTTGGCAGACTTTCGCGGTCGCTCACTCGCCATCTCCCCTGACCCAAAACCCATCATACGGCCGGCCCGCGCCGCAATGGCTGGGCGCGCTTCGCTATTAAGACACTCGGCAGCGGCCTTCTACCCATGCCGTGTGACAGGCATGTGACAGATAGAGGCCGCTTAAACCCTAAGTGTTCAGTGCTGATTTTTATCGGCATTTTGAACGCATACCGTAAAACTGGAGCCGCTTCCGAGGCGGCTTTCGACGAAAAAACCGCCTCTATGACGGTTGATGATGTGCTTAACGATCGCCAAGCCCAGGCCGGTGCCGACTCGATCAGAGTTTTTCGCCTCCTCAACCCGGTAGAAGCGTTGCGACAGCCGGGGCAGGCTTTCGCGAGGCATGCCGGGGCCATCGTCAGTCACCCGAACATAGCAGAGCGTCTTGTCCGGTTCGACGGGAGGCGCGGCGATCGACATATGGGCAGCGTCCGGCCAGCGCCGTGCGGCTAGGCCAATATTCTCGCGCAATAGGCCTCCGCCGATCTCGACGTTCACTTGGCCGCCTTCACGCGCATATTTTACGGCATTGTCGATCAGGTTTTGCGCCACCTGGACGAGTTCGTCCCGATTGCCCAAAACCATTGAATCGCCCTCTGCCCGGATGACATCGATGCGCACATTCTTGCGGGCGGAGATCGGCGCCAGGGTATCGACGGTCTCGCGGACGACGGCGTCCATATCCACTTCGCCTTGCGGCGGCACATGCTCGTTCAGTTCGATTTTGGATAAAGATAGCAAATCATCGATAAGGCGGCGCATCCGGTCCGCCTGAATTTGCATTACCTTCAAAAAACGCTCTTGGGCCGCCGGGTCGTTGCGTGCATGGCCCGTCAAGGTTTCAATAGATCCGACTACCGCCGCCAAGGGGGTGCGCAATTCGTGGCTGGCGTTCGCCAGAAAATCGACGCGCATCCGTTCGACTTTTTTGGCGTTGGTTTCGTCATGCACCACGATCAAGGCGAAGCGTTTGCCGTCGACGTCAAAGCCTCCGATCTGCGCGCGAAAATATTCTTCCAATGGTCCCACGGCCGCGAACGGCACGCTTTGCGGTTCGCCGCCCGCCGCCACTTCCAGCGCCGCCTCCAGCAAGCGCGGATCGCGCAGCGAGGTCGCTAATCTCTGGCCGACAGGCGGGAGGCTGAAATGTTTTCGCGCGCGCGCGTTTGCACCCTCTAGCCGTCCATCGCGATCAATAGCGAAGGCTGCATCAGGCAGCGCGCCGAGCACTTGGCGCAGGGTCAAATCCCAGCTTGCGCCGATCTTGGCGGGGGCGGCGGCTTCCACGCGCGCCGCTTCAGCCTCGATCTCCGGCTTGGCGTTCAAATAAACCAGCAGGCCAGCGAAACCCAAAATAGCCGCTGCGAAGATCGACACAGCCGTATCGGCGTGCCCAAACACGGCCGTCGCCAAAATAGCCAGAACACCGATTCCGGTGACCAAAGCGGTTCGCTGGGCCAGTTCGGTGAGTTCGCGCGCGCCCCTGCGCTGCGCCAGGATATCGGGTTGGCCGACGGTGCGCTGGTTCGGCATTATGTCGTTGTCTTGAACCACGCCCGCTTAGACCGCGTTTAAAGCTGAACGTCGAGGGCAAACTCAAGCACTTGGCCGGAATTGGTTATTTTGCAGCGGGAAATTGTCGGGGCGGATGGCCCAACGCGCTTTTCGCGGCTAGTTTGCCGGTCCGCATTTTTCTGACTGGAGGGCTGTCCGGATACAGGGCGCCGCCGGCTTCCAAGGAGACCTTCATGCATTTCAAACTTTGGGCGGGCGCGGCGCTGGCC
>JBEVJO010000027.1:0-7297 GCA_040510175.1 Caulobacterales bacterium | reverse complement strand
ATCACGTCACTGATGCCCGCTGCAAGCTCCATCTAGTAAGCCGGCATACAGTGTGTCCTCCGTGCAACCTGTCGGAACTCCGCGCGACACTGTCCATAGGGCTCGACGTATCCTATTGTATTCAATTGAGAATATTTGCACAACGATGAGTGCAAAAACGTCTCAACATTGTTGACGAGCGTACGGTAAACATACAATCTAGCATGCACGTTGAGCCTTTTGAGAGCTCAGGGGAGGAGACCGCTTTATGAAATTTAATCGATTTATGACGTCTGTTGGCGCCGCGGCGATGGCTGTTGGCTTTGTCGCCGGAGCCGCCCAGGCGCAAGAGTCCAGCGGCTTGGCCGACATCATCGTCAGCTCGCAAAAGCGCGCTGAAAATCTGCAAGATGTTCCTATCGCGGTGACCGCGCTTTCGTCCGCCCAGCTCGCCGGCGCGAACATCGAAGGCCAGTTGGCGCTGCCGAAGATCACGCCGAACCTCGGCTTCACAAATAACTCCGGTTTCGCGTCGCCTTATCTGCGCGGCATCGGCACCCAGTTCGCCAATCCAGGTCTTGAGCAATCGGTTTCCGTCTATCTCGACGACATCTATATGCCGCGCTCGTCCTCGGGCCTGTTTTCGTTCGGCGATATTGAGCGCCTCGAAGTTCTGAAGGGACCGCAAGGCACCCTGTACGGCCGCAACGCCACTGGCGGCGCGATCCGCGTCATTACCAAAATGCCGAGCAAGAAGTTTGAGGGCAACGCCAACGTAACCTACGGCACCGATGATCGCGTTGCGCTTGATGGCGCCATCAATATTCCGCTTGGCGACGCCTTCTCCTTCCGTATTGCCGGGCGGCACGATCAAAATGACGGCTACGTCAAAAACATCGCCCCCAATAAGACGGGGGGGGGGCCGGTCTTGCATACCAACGATATGAATAAGAACGAAGACATGGTCTTCGCGAAGCTGGCCTACGACAATGGCGGCAACTTCCGGGCGTTATTGTCGGGCGATTGGGCGCATAAGAAAGACCGGGAAGGCCCGACCAACCGGCCGCTTTTCTTTGATGGCCGGCAAATCGGCGTGGCGCTTGGCGGCTGCGTGCCGACGAAATTCTACGAAGTCTGTGAAGACGGGCCGCATTTCCTCAACATCAGAAGCCACGGCGCTGCCTTGCGGATGGATTATGATCTGGAAGGCGTCACGGTTTCCAGCATCACTGGCTATCGCCGAGAATATGAAAACAACGCCTCGGATCTCGATGCCACGGGCGCATATGTGCAGAACGTTTATGGACATCCGCATACGCGCCAGATGACGCAGGAATTGCAGGCTGCGTCCAATGGCTCCGGCCCGCTGAAATACGTGGCCGGCCTCTTCTATCTACGTGAAATGTCCGGCTACGACTTCTTCGTTTCCGCTCCGGGTGGCACAGAAATCCGTAGTGGCGGCAAAGGGTCCGTGACGGAATCTTATGCGGCGTATGCGCAGATTGACTACGACTTTACCGATCAATGGGCGTTGTCGCTCGGCGGCCGCTACACCAAGGAAAAGAAGACGCTGAAGGAAAGCTATGGCGCCCTTCAGGATCTTGATGATTATGAGGCCTCGCCGATCCCGGGCGCGCCAATCATTCGGGCGCCGTTTGGGCCTTGCACGCCGACCAACAATTTCTTGTGCGAATCGCCTCGGGACAGCATTAAATTCAACAAGTTCACGCCGAAAGCGACGCTGACCTTCCGGCCCGCCGATGGCCAAATGATCTACGTATCCGCGAGCCGCGGTTTCAAGAGTGGCGGCTTCAATCTGCCAGCCTTCGGATTGGTCTCGAAGCCGAAGCCGGAAACCCTCGACGATATCGAAATTGGCTACAAGTTCGAAAACGATACCATTCGTTGGAACACGGCCGCGTTCTATTATGACTATAAGGACATTCAGATCGCCATCACCAACCAGGCGACCGGCGGCACCGACATTAAGAACGCCTCCGGCGCGAAGGTGAAGGGCATTGAAAGTGACTTGACCTGGATGGCGTCCGAGCAACTCGAACTCGGCGTCGGTGGCGGCTATCTGGACAGCAAATATAAAGGGTTCACGCCGGCGCAGGACTATGTTGCCTGCTCGGATTTGGCTTCTTACGCGGGTGTCGTTGACGCAGCGTCCTTCGGGTTTGCGAATTTCGCCTGTTTCGGCGACGGGGGAGTCACGAGTTTTGGGCAGAACGGTCTCGGTTTGACGCTGCTCGATGGCCAGAACTTCTCGGGCAACCCGCTGGTCAACGCCCCAAAGGTTACCGCCTATCTTCGCGGCACCTACACGCAGCCTTTGATGGAGGGCGGCGGCAAGCTGGTGTTCAACGCAATCGTCAACTATCGTTCGAAGGCCTACTTTACGCCGAGCAAGCTCTTCGTGGACAAAGAGCGCACAATGGCCAGCGGCAAAATCAGCTGGTTCTCCGACGACGAGAAATACTTCTTGTCGCTCATCGGCGAAAACCTGACTGGCAAGAAATACTTCACGATCAATTCGCCGCAAAATACCGGCGGCTGGTCCGAAGTGGGCGCGCCGCGCCAAATCTACGTCCAACTCGGTGCGAAGTTCTAATCGCCGACGTTTTGACGAGCTAATCTAGTTGAGCGCCGCCTGGAAAATCTTCAGGCGGCGCTTTTCTTATGCAAGGATGCCCTTCAGCCGGATCACGTGGCGCGAGGGAGGCTGGATTGGCGGAAGCCGGAGCATTGACGCACGCTGCACGCGGGCGCTGCATCAGCGACATCATCCGCTTGCAGGCGCGGCGGACCCCTGAAAAATGCGCGCTCATTTTCGAGGGGCGGCAGGACACATACGCAGCGCTCGATGACGCTGTGAATCGCGCCGCCAATGCGCTGCTGCGAAACGGCGTCAGCGCCGGCGACCGGGTGGCGATCTTCTCGCACAACAATCGGACTATGGTTGTCTTGCGCTTCGCCATCGCCCGCGCCGGAGCCATCTTTACGCCGGTCAACTTCATGCTCAATGCCGGCGAGCTGGCCTATATTCTCGAACATTCGGGCGCGCACATGCTGATCGCCGAGGATGCGCTCTGCAGCTTGGCGGACGAAGCGATGCGTCAAATGAAGCAGCCGCCGGTGACCAAGGCCTTTATTTTGCATGAGGGCGGGGAAGTTCCGTCAGGCTGGATGAGCGCCGATGCCTGGCTTGACGCCGCCGACGCCTCACCGGTCATCAATCTGCGCGGCGAGGATGAAGCGGTTCAGTTGATGTACACGAGCGGCACGGAGTCACGTCCGAAAGGTGCGCTCCTGTCGACGCGCGCTTTGTTGGCACAATATGTGAGCTGCATCATCGGCGGCGGCATGGAGCAAAGCGACATCGAGCTGCATTGTTTGCCGTTGTATCATTGCGCGCAACTCGATTGCTTCTTGTCAGTCGACCTCTATCTGGGCGCGACTAGCATTTTACTGCGGGCGCCGGATCCGGCCAAGATTCTGGCGACGATTGCTGCAGAGCGGGTCACGAAACTCTTCGCGCCGCCGACAATCTGGATTGCGCTGCTGCGCCATCCCGATTTCGATAAACTTGATCTGAGTTCGCTGGCCAAGGGCTATTACGGCGCCTCGATCATGCCGACGCCGGTGATTGAGGAATTGCTGCGCCGGTTGCCGGGACTGCGCCTTTGGAATTTCTACGGTCAGACCGAGATGGCGCCGATGGCCACGGTGTTGCAGCCGGAAGATCAGTTGCGCAAGCTTGGTTCAGCCGGAAAACCGGCGATCAACGTGGAAACGCGCATCGTCGACGACGACGAAAATGATGTGGCGGTTGGCGTGACTGGGGAGATCGTGCATCGCAGTCCGCAAGCCATGCTTGGCTATTACAATGATAGCGCGAAGACGGATGAAGCCTTCAAAGGCGGCTGGTTCCACAGCGGCGATCTAGGCTTTATGGACGACGAAGGGTTTCTATTCGTCGTCGATCGCAAGAAGGACATGATCAAAACGGGCGGCGAAAATGTCGCCAGCCGGGAGATCGAGGAAATTCTGTTCGCTCATCCGGCCGTAGCTGAAGCGGCCGTTTTCGGCGCGCCGCATCCACATTGGATCGAAGCCGTTACGGCCGTGATTGTGTTACGCGCGGGCGCGGCGGCGGACTTGGAAGGGCTTGAAGCCTATTGCCGGGAGCGCCTTGCCGCATACAAACGTCCGAAGCAGATTATAATCGCTGAGGCTTTGCCGAAAAATGCGAGCGGTAAAATATTGAAACGCGAGCTGCGGCTTCAATACGCCGTGCCTGCATAAGCGAGATGAGCAGATGAACCAGCGACGATGCGCCTGGGCGGAAAACGATCCACTGATGCAGGCCTATCACGATCGGGAATGGGGCGTGCCGCAACGCGACTCCCGTATGCTTTGGGAGATGCTGATGCTGGAAGGCTTTCAAGCGGGGCTCGCCTGGATCATCATCCTGCGAAAGCGCGAGGCTTTTCAAAAGGCCTTTGCAGGGTTCGATCCGGTCAAGGTCGCCAAGTTTCAGGAAAAGGATGTCGAGCGGCTGATGGGCAATCCTGGCATCGTCCGGGCGAGGGCAAAGATTGAGGCCACAATCCAAGGCGCCAAAATCTTTTGTGACATGCAAAAGCGCGGCGAGGATTTCGCGGATTATTGCTGGGCGTTCACGGACGGAAAGCCGCTAAAGGGCGACGGCAAAACCGTCCCAGCGACAAGCGAGCTATCGGAACGCATCTCCAAGGATATGAAAAAGCGTGGATTCAAGTTCGTCGGCCCAACCATTGTCTATGCCTGGATGCAGGCGGTCGGGATCGTAAACGACCATTCCTCGAGCTGTTTTCGCCGCAAGGAAATGTAGGCCATCTGCGCCTGCATTTTACAATCATGCATGCATGTTTTTGATGGCGGGCTGACCTTAGTATGCTGTACTATCATTTCAGCGCCGCCAGACAGAACAAACGCGCCGTCTAACCGATTGATTTTGGGAGTGAGACATGGCCGCAGATACCGGAAATATGAAGAGCCCGGGCGCCACCGCAGTAAGCCCGCCGTTCAGCGAGCTGCTGGCCCGCGAAAAACGGCCGCTTGAATTTGCGCTCACCCAGGATGGCGACTACACGCCGAAAACCAAGACGGTTCCGTTTCGCTATTATACCGATCCCGAGATCGCCAAGCTCGAGATGGAGCACATCTGGAAAAAGTCCTGGCAGATGGTTGGCCGGGAGGAAGACATTCCGGAAGTCGGTGATCGTCGTCCTTATGACGTCGGCGACCTTTCTTACCTCATTATTCGTAGCGCGCCTGGTGAGTTCCGGGCGTTGCAGAATGCGTGTCTGCATCGCGGCACGCGCCTGTGTCATGGCCCGACATCCGCGCCCACGATCAAGTGCCCATATCATGCTTGGGAGTGGAATCCGGACGGGTCGCTGAAGAACATCCCCAGCCGCTGGGATTTTCCAGATGTGACGGACGCCGAATACCGTCTGCCCGAAGCCAAGACCGGTTCATGGGGCGGCTATCTGTTCATCAATCCGGATCCAGACGCGGAGCCGCTGGAAAACTTCCTGGGCGTGATGAAGGAGCATTTCACGGATCGTGAAGCAAAAGCGCGCTGGACTTGGTCGGTCTTCCGCAAAAAGCTGCGCGCCAATTGGAAGCAGGCGCAGGAAGCATTTCTGGAAGCGTATCACGTCATCGAAACGCATGCGCAGATCGCGCACTACAACGCCGACACCACGGCGCAATATGATATCTGGGATGACGGCAAGGCGCATATCAGCCGGTCCATCACTGCGTCCGCCGTGCCGAGCGGACATCTTGGCGACGACGCCTCGTTGAAACTGGCGGCGGAAGATTCCATGAAGATGTTCGCCTTGGCGACGCCGGGAATAGAGCTTCCGGAAATTACGGCGGGTGAATCTGGCCGCGCGGAAGTGGCGGAATTCCGCCGTAAGACCTATGGCCCCATGTTTGGACGCGATTTCGCGAACAATTCCGACGCCTATATGCTGGACGCAATCCAGTATTTCATGTTCCCGAATTTCTTCCCGTGGTGGGGCGAGGGGCTGCCGATCTCCTACCAATTTTTGCCCTATGGAAGTGACCCGAACGAATGTTCGGTTGAGATCCGCTTCCTACTGCCGGTGGCCGATGGCGCGCCGACGCCACACTCGGCGGAGACCATCGAGATCGATTTTGACGAGCCCTTGTCGAAGGCCGGGATGGGATACATCACCACCGTGTTCGAGCAGGATTTCAGCAATGTGCCTTTGGTGCAGATCGGCCTGCGTTCCGCGCGCGATCCCAACGCGTTCGTCACGCTGGCGCGCTATCAAGAAAACCGCATCGCAGCTTTTTATGACCTCTTCGAGAAAAAGCTCGGTCTGGCGTGAAGCGTTCAGCGTTTGAGGGTTAGAGCATGAAGCGCGCGCTCTTTTCCACGGAGCACGAAATATTTCGCGATTCCGTGCGCGCCTTCGTTGAAACGGAATTGGTGCCACACCACGCGCAATGGGAAACTGATAAGCTGGTCCCGCGCGCGGTTTGGAAAAAGGCAGGCGCCGCAGGCCTGCTTTGCCCGGACACGCCGGAGGAATATGGCGGCTTCGGTGCTGACTGGATGTACAACATCGTTGTCATCGAAGAGATGGCGAAGGCCGGCATGACGGGCCCCGGCTTCATGGTGCATTCCGAAATGGTTGCGCCCTATATCCGAACCTGGGGTTCGGAAGAGCTGAAGCACAAATGGCTGCCGAAAATGGTCACCGGCGAAGCGATCGGCGCCGTCGCTATGACGGAACCGAACGCCGGCAGCGATCTGAAGGAATTGCGCACGCGGGCGCTCCGCGATGGCGATGATTATGTCGTCAACGGACAAAAGACCTACATCTCGAACGGCCAGAACTGCGATTTCATTCTATTGGCGTGCAAGACGGATCCGAAAGCCGGGGCCAAGGGCGTCAGCATTGTGCTCACCGAGTCAGACCGGCCCGGTTTCGCCAAAGGCAAAAATCTCGAAAAGATCGGCGTGAAGGCGCAAGATACGTCGGAGCTTTTCTTTTCGGATGTACGTGTGCCGGTCGCCAATCGCCTGGGCAATGAAGGCGAGGGCTTCAAGATGCTGATGACGAAGCTGGCGCAGGAACGTTTGACGCAAGCGGTACGGAGCATTTGCGCAGCCGAAGCCGCCATTCAGTGGACGGTCGATTACACCAGCGAGCGCAAGGCGTTCGGACACACGATCGCTGATTTTCAGAACACGCAGTTCGTTCTCGCGCAGCTGGCCGCTGAAACGACAGCG
>JBEVJO010000026.1:0-2849 GCA_040510175.1 Caulobacterales bacterium | reverse complement strand
CTTTTGATAGGACGCCAGCACGTCGCCCGCGGAATCATAGATTCCAACCGCATCGATTTGGGGATTAAAGCCGAACGCATTGGCGTTTTCCTGCGCCGTCACGCTATCGACGAACATCAATGGCGCCGCAACGCTCTGGGCGAGCGTGTTGGCTTGAATTTCGATCTCACGAAGCTGCTGGCTGCGATACGCGATTTCGTTGACGACGCCGAGCAAAAGACCAGCGATCAGCAGCACCAGCGCGCCGAAGAACGCAAAGCGCCGATTATTCCGGATGTCGAGCGGATTGGGGGCGTACATGGCCCTTTCCTCCGCACCGAAACCGCAAGCGCCAGCAAGCGCGAAGAAATCGACAGCTTTTCCTCGGCCGCAAGGGCTTCGTCGATGTGAAAGCGCACGCGATCGCGCACCACGACAAAATGGATCATCCCCCGCGTGTTTGACGATGCCGCGTCCGTAATCGTCAAAACTGGCGCGCTGTGCACCGCCTGCAGTGTCTGTTCGACCACCGCCCCCGTGGCGAACACCATATTGCAGGTGCGCGCATCGTCCGGGCTGCTGAGGGCGCGGACCTCAAATCCGCGTCCGCCGATTTGCTGCCCGGCTGCGAGCTTCGCCACCAAGCCGGCAAAATCCTTACCGCCGCTGACGCACAAGCGGATCGGACTTTGCGCATCGGCGAAGGCGCCCTGCGGCCATTCAACGAAAGACGCGAACCGGTACAGGAACGCCGCCTTGATCGTGTCTTCCGACACATTGCTCTGTGCAGGAACCGCAGGCGTCAGCAAGCACATGAGCGCCGCCAAGACACGCGCAATGGCGGAGCGCAGCGGCACGGTCACTGCCTCCAGCGCGCGCTAAAGAAAACAGACCTTGAGAATTCGGCGACAGGCAGGGACGGATTAATGAACTCGGCGTGCTTGTCGAACAGATTGTAACCGGTAACGGACAATTCGAGCTCGTCCGTAACGCGGTACCCAAGCCGCAAATCGACCGCCACATATGCCGACACTTTTGGATCAGGCAATTCACTGACGGCGCGCACCGAGGCGTCGAGTTCCGTCCGCGATCCCACATCCATCAAGGACCGCAAGGTCGCTTGCGCTTTAGGATCGTTGCCAGCCAAGGCGACGCCGCCAATATCAGCGCTGCCGGAATCCAATTTCAAATCTTTATGCAGAAGCGCGCCGCCGGCATTGATGCGCCACCAATCCGTCAGAATGTAAGAGCCCCAAGCCTCCAAGCCATAGGTGTGCCCCTTCATGCCATTGCCGATCATGAGCGGGTAAATCGCTGGACCGGTTCCTTCCACCGTCCGCAGATCGGTGTAGTCGTTGTAATACGCGGACAACGAAAACCAGAGGCGCTCGCTGGGTTGCGAGCGGTACCCGATCTCATAGGCGATCAGCTTTTCGGAAGAGAAATCCGATCCGCCCGTCAACAAGCCGGTCGCGCTCAAATCCGTGTCGACGCGCGAAGGCGTACGCACCGCACGCGAAACGGCCGCCCACAGCAATTGCGTGGTCGACAACCGGTGCGCCAAGCGCGCGCTCGGCATGTATTCCATGCCGGTATAGGAATTGTGCTCGGCCTTAAGACCCAGGATGAGGTCCGTCGCGCTGCTCAGCTTCAGCGTATCCTGCGCATAGAGGTGATAGGTTTCCAATGTCCGGTTGGCGGGATCGAGGAACGCCGTGCCAGGACCAGGCGTAAATGTGTCGTCGGTGACGCGCGCGCCCGCGCCGATCACCCAATCCTGATTGCCGAACAGACTGAAATTATATTGCGCGTCGGCGGCAAAGGCGTCGACCTCCGCTTTGATGCCGCTGGATACCTTCCGCACCGAGCGGTCGTAATAGGCTTGCACCTCGACAGCGGAATCATCTTCAAAGCGGCGGCTCCAGCGGCCCAGAACATTGCCGCCCTCGATCTTCGGATCCGCGACCTGCCCGGCCATCTCGTCCTTCTGCTTGCCGCCATAAATGTCGCCCTGGAGCGTCAGCGCATCGCGCGCATTGCCCCAGTCGGCGCGAAAGCCGCCCTGCAGACTTTGCCATTCATCAGGATTGTTCAGACTGCGACGCAAGCCGGAGCCATACACACGGAAAGCGCCGGATTCGCCGATCCGTCCGCCATAGCGCAGTCCCAAGGCGGCGGAGGTATCGCTGGCGCCGCCCGTGGCCAAAAGTCCGGTGGTTTCGTGCGCATCGCGTGAGACGATATTGATCACGCCGTTGACGGCATTCGACCCCCACAAGGTTCCGCCGGGACCGCTGACCACTTCGATACGGTCGAGGTCTTCCATCACCGGATTTTGTGCATCCCAAAACACACCGGAAAAAAGCGGCGTGTAGATGATGCGCCCATCGATCATCACCAGCATCTTATTGGCGGTGCCGCTGGGCTGGTTAAAGCCGCGCGCGCTGATGGCGTAATTGGCGGCGTCGATCCGCGCGACTTGAAGGTTGGGGGCCAGGCGAAGCGCGCCAGGAAGGCTGCGCGTGCCTGCCCGCTCAATATCGTCCGAGGTAATAACGAAGGCGGCCGCCGGCGCTTCGTTCAGCGGCTGGGCGCGCCGCGACACGGACGTGATTTCGACGCCTGACAATTCTTCTATGGAAAGGTCGCTTAAGGGATCGGTTTTGAGTTTGGCTTCCTGGGCGTGAACCGGCCCTGACGCCAAGCTGGCCGCAAAAACGGCTACGCCGACAGCATGCTGCCAGTCCACCCTCTGTTTTAGCGACATCCACCCCCTCCCGATCACGGCCGAAACGCGCGGAGGGACACAAGGTTCCGGGGCGGGGGTCGTTTTTTTGGCAAAAAAACACCCGGCGCCGCCGACCGCCGGC